>JAIKVO010000021.1 GCA_024685655.1 Treponemataceae bacterium | reverse complement strand
GCTTGACGCATCTGTTGCCACGGTTGTTGCGAACGCGATGAAGGATTGGGCTGTTGAAAAAGGCGCGACACATTACACGCACTGGTTCCAGCCGCTCACCGGTATTACGGCGGAAAAACACGACAGCTTTATTGAGCCGATAAGCGGCGGTAAGGTTATCATGGAGTTTTCGGGCAAGGAGCTTGTTCAGGGTGAGCCGGACGCTTCTTCGTTCCCAAGTGGAGGAATCCGTGCTACGTTCGAGGCTCGTGGCTATACGGCTTGGGATCCGACATCGTATGCGTTCATCAAGGACGGTACGCTCTGCATTCCGACTGCGTTCTGTTCATATACGGGCGAGGCTCTGGACAAAAAGACGCCGCTTTTACGCTCAATGCAGGCTATTTCAAAGCAGGCTGTTCGTGTTCTGAAGCTTTTTGAAGGTAATGAGGGTGTAACTTCCGTAAAAACAACAGTTGGTCCGGAACAGGAATACTTCCTTGTAGATAAGAGTGTTTACGAAAAACGCGAAGACTTGATTTATACAGGACGCACACTGTTCGGTGCGAAGGCTCCAAAAGGTCAGGAGCTTGAAGACCATTACTTTGGCATGATTAAGCCGCGCGTTCAGGAGTTCATGAAGGATTTGAACCGTGAACTTTGGAAATTGGGAATTCTTGCAAAGACGGAGCATAACGAGGTTGCTCCTGCTCAGCACGAACTGGCACCAATTTTCAGCACGACTAACCTTGCTTGCGATCATAACCAGCTTACTATGGAAATGATGCGCAAGGTTGCTTCACGCCATGGTATGGTTTGTCTGCTTCACGAAAAGCCTTTTGCGGGCGTGAACGGAAGCGGAAAGCATAACAACTGGTCTATTTCGACGAACACCGGAAAGAACTTGCTTGATCCAGGCGCAACGCCGGAAAGCAACGCGCAGTTCCTGCTTTTCTTGTGCGCTATTATCAAGGGCGTTGACGAGTATCAGGACTTGCTTCGTATTTCCGTTGCGTCCGCCGGAAACGACCATCGTCTTGGCGCGAACGAGGCTCCGCCTGCGATTATCTCTATTTTCTTAGGCGACGAGCTAAGCGAGATTTTGGAGAGCATTGAGCAGGGCAAGCCTTACGGCAAACACGAGAAAGAGAAGATGCAGATTGGCGTTACGGTTCTGCCAGACTTCAACAAAGATACGACGGACCGCAACAGAACCTCTCCGTTCGCGTTCACCGGAAACAAGTTCGAGTTCCGTATGCTCGGCTCCAACGAGTCTATCGCATGTGCGAACGTTTTCCTGAACACGGTTGTTGCCGAGGAGCTTTCTCAGTTCGCCGACAAGCTTGAAAAGTCGGCTAACTTCAAGAGCGACCTGCACGACCTGATTTTGAAGACAATCAAAGAGCATAAGCGGATTATCTTCAACGGAAACGGCTACGATGATTCTTGGGTTAAAGAAGCTGAAAAGCGCGGTCTTTACAACCTGAAGTCCACGCCTGAGGCTCTGCCCCACATCCTTGACGAGAAAAACGTCAAAGTTTTCGAGAAGTTCGGCGTTTATAGCAAAGTTGAGCTTACGAGCCGCTATGAGATTCACAACGAGAACTATTCGAAGATTATAAACATTGAGGCAGAGACGATGCTTGAAATGGCGAAGAAGTTCATTCTGCCAGCGGCAAGCAAGTACGCGAACAAGCTTGCAGAGACGATCGGGCTTAAGAAAGCTGCTTGCGGCGAGTGCGATTGCAGCTACGAAAGCACGATGCTCAAGAAAGTGTCTACGCTTACGAGCTGCATTTTCAACAAGACGAGCGCGCTTGAAAAGGCTGTGCTTGACGCAAAGGAGCTGGCATCCGGTGATGGAGCAAGCGACTCCAGCAAAATCGCGATGTTCTACCGCGAGAACGTGTTCAGCGCGATGAATGCGCTTAGAGCATGTGCCGATGAGCTTGAGGTTATCACACCGAAAGAGTTGTGGCCTTTCCCAAGCTACGGTGATTTGCTTTACAGCGTAAGATAGTATAGTAGAAACAAAAAGTATATAAAATTATTATTGAAATCGGCGATGATGTCGGACTAGTTGCATTCGTGCACAGTGTAAAGAGTCTGATATCACCGCCGTTTTTTTTGGAGGAATAAGATGAGTGAAGTTTGGAACGTATGGTTCTTAATTGGCGCCGCACTCGTATTCTTTATGCAATGCGGCTTTGCAATGGTTGAAACAGGTTTTACGCGTGCTAAGAACGCGGGAAACATCATCATGAAAAACTTGATGGACTTCTGTATCGGTACACCGATGTTCATGCTGCTCGGTTTTGGGCTGATGATGAGCGAGAACTACTTTTTCGGGCTTATCGGAAAGCCGGATTTGCAGCTTTTTACGAACTTTGCCGAGCTTGACTGGTCGAGTTTCGTTTTCAACTTGGTTTTCTGCGCCACGGCAGCAACAATCGTTTCCGGTTCAATGGCGGAGCGCACTAAGTTCAGCGCATATTGTATCTATTCTGCGGTAATTTCCGCCGTCGTTTACCCGATCGAGGCCGGTTGGGTTTGGAACAGCCAGGGCTGGCTTGTAAACCTTGGTTTTGTTGACTTCGCTGGTGGCGCGGCTATTCACTCTGTAGGTGGTACCGCGGCTTTGATCGGCGCGATTTTCCTTGGTCCGCGTATCGGCAAGTACGACTACGACAAAAACGGCAAGGTTACTAAAGTACACGCTATTCCAGGTCACTCTTTGACACTTGGTGCGCTCGGTACATTCATCCTTTGGTTCGGATGGTACGGATTCAACGGTGCGGCTTGTACGCAGCTTCTTGGTGTTGGCGGTCTTGCAGCTGTTTTCACGACGACGACAATCGCGCCGGCAGTTGCTTGTATCACTACAATGATTTTTACTTGGGTAAAGAACGGTAAGCCTGATGTTTCAATGACACTCAACGCTTCTTTGGCTGGTCTTGTTGCAATTACACCGACTTGTGCCACTGTAGACGCTCTTGGTGCGACAATAATCGGTATTGTATCTGGCTTCCTTGTAGTAATTATAGTTGAAGTCTTGGATCTTAAGCTTCACATCGATGATCCGGTTGGTGCAGTTGCGGTTCACCTTGGAAACGGTATTTGGGGTACACTTTCTGACGGTCTTTTCAACGTTGAGAGCGGACTTTTCTACGGCGGCGGACTCAAGCACCTTGGTGTTCAGGCTCTCGGCGAGTTCACAATTGTTGCTTGGACAACAGTTTGTATGATCATCACTTTCAGCTTGATAAAGAAGTTACACGGTCTCCGCGCAAGTCGCGAAGAAGAGATAATCGGTCTTGATAAGCTTGAGCACGGAATTGATTCTAGTTACGCAGGCTTCATCATGGCCCCACAGGTTATGACAGCTGGCGAAGCTGGAGCAGCGAGTGTGTCCAGCGTTGGTGGCGCAGTTCCTGTCGAGAAAGCTATCCCTGTAACAAAGGCGACGGCGCGGCCTGACGCGAAGTTCCACATGGTTACGATTATCACTCGCCAGAGCAAGTTCGACGAGCTTAAGGCTGCCATGAACGACATAAACGTAACAGGTATGACGGTAACGAATGTTCTTGGATGCGGCGTACAGCACGGCAACACGCAGAAATACCGCGGTGTCGAGATGGATATGACGCTCCTGCCTAAGATAAAGGTAGACATCGTTGTAAGCGAAGTACCGGTTGATTTGGTAATAACTGCAGCGAAGGAAGTTCTTTACACAGGCAACATCGGCGACGGAAAGATTTTCGTATACGATGTTCAGAATGTCGTTAAAGTCCGCACTGGCGAAGAAGGCTACGAGGCGTTACAGGATTAAGTAAAGTATGTTCGACTTGTGCGCGGTTTTGTGACCGTCGCGCGAGTAACAGAAATGTGCGCGGCTTACGCGAACGTCGCAAACAGCGACCGTCGCGCAGGAGAATGACTGGTTTTGCAACGGGAATATTTTGTTTGCCAAAGGGTAAACAGAATATTCCCTTTTTATGTTCTTCCCAGAAAGAGTGCGGTTTTTGAAAAATCGTGATATACTTTTACTGGGAGTATAAAATGGCAGAAAAAATGAACTCAATCGATATAAAACACGTTGACGTGGAGGATCCGGGTATAAAAAAGCGGAACCTGTGGTTCTATCCGTTGGGAACAGTTGGCAGAGACATGATTTACACTATGTTCACCAGCTTCATTTTTCTCTATGTCTTGTATACGAAAGAACTTACAGATGGTCAGGTTGTGGCTGTCACGCTGATTATTGTAGCAGCTCGCATTTTTGACGCGTTCAATGACCCGATTATGGGCAACATCATAGAGCGCACTCGTACAAAATGGGGCAAGTTCAAGCCATGGCTGCTCGTAGGCTCGTTGTCCACATCAATCGTTGTTTA
>JAIKVO010000293.1 GCA_024685655.1 Treponemataceae bacterium | reverse complement strand
AAGCAACGCTGTCCGGCGCATTGAAACAGAAGACGATTTCTGGTATTTGGAGCTTTTTATACCGTGGAAAGATTTTGGACTTTCACAAATGCCCGCGCCGGGAACCACTTGGTACGGCACGATAAACCGCGTTGATGCGGGGGCAAGAAGCCGCGCCGTCGCCGGCACAAAGCGAAGCGAAAATCCGGGGCTTGTCTGCCTTATAGAAGACACGGAGCTACCGAGCTTTCATCAGCCGCAGAAGTTCGCAGCGTTTCATTTTGAAACTGTCGCCAATACGCATTAACCATTTCGTTCCCTTGTAGTGCTCTCGCCAACATCCCTACAAGCTCAGTCAGTTCCTCACTGCGTTCGTCAATACTGGCTTGCAGGGGACCTTGTTGGCTACGCACTACAAGGAAACAGAATTTTTCACTCCGCATCAGTTTACAAACTTTTTCCTAAACGTAAAAAAAGCTGCCCGCACATTCGCACGGACAGCTTGTATTCTGCTACAAAAGCTTAGTTATTTCTTTTCAACGGCTTTTGTTTTTGGAATTACAAGGTTCAGGATGATACCGACAAGCGTTGAGAGCGCAACTCCACCGAGCGCGAAGTTGAAGCTTGAACCGATTGTGAACTGGAGCGTTCCGCCGCCGATACCAATAACAAGGATAACTGAAGAAATCGTAAGGTTTCTCTTGTCCTGATAGTCAATTCCAGCGTCTACGATTGTGCGGAGACCGCTTGATGCGATGAGTCCGTAGAGAAGCGTACAAATACCACCAAGAACTGGTGACGGAATTGTGTTTATAAGCGCACCGAATTTCTCGCAGAAAGAAAGGACAATGGCTATTACGGCAGCACCGCCGATTACCCATACGGAATAAACTTTTGTGATTGCCATAACACCGATGTTCTCGCCATATGTTGTGTTTGGCGGTCCTCCCCAGACGGCTGCCCAAGCTGTTGCAACACCGTCACCAAGAAGAGTTCTGTGAAGTCCCGGATCCTTGTAGTAGTCTTTTCCGACAACCTTTGAAGTCGTAAGCATATCGCCGAGGTGCTCGCAAACCGTTGATATTGAAATGATTATGAAAGTAACAACCGATACAATGTTGAACTTTGGCGCAATCCAGCTCCAGCCGAGCGTGTTCAAAGAATCATCGGTGTGAAGGAACGGAAGCGCGAACCAGCGTGCGGAAGCAACTCCGCTGAAATCGATTAGTTTGTAAGCAGGGAAGATGAAGCCCATAATCAGCGTGAAAAGATAACCGCCCAAAAGTCCGATGAGGATTGAGAGCGTGTTGAAGAATCCCTTAAAGAAGATAGTTGCGATAACAGCTATAATCAGGGTTACAGCACCGATGCTTGCGTAAACGAGTGAGTAATCGGCTGCCGCTCCGGAAGAGCCGATGTAGAAGAACTCATTGATAGCAGTAGGAGCAAGGCCTAGACCGATTACGATGATTACGGAACCGATTACGACAGGTGGGAGAGCCTTGTCTATCCATGATTTTCCGGCGAATTTAATTATCAAAGCGACGATGGAATAAAAAATACCGGCAAAAATTGCACCGCCCATTGCGTAGGAAGCTCCGTATGCCTGGCTGATTGCAAGTAATCCCGGTATGAAAGCAAATGAAGAACCCAAAAACGCGGGTACTTTCGCACCAGTAATAAGAATGTAAATCAACGTTCCTGTTCCTGCCGTGAACAACGCTGTAGAGGTACTTAACCCCGTCAAAAGCGGAACAAGGACAGTCGCTCCGAACATGGCGAAAACATGCTGAAAGCTCAACGGAATCCATTTGGACAGCGGCGGTTTGTCGCTTGGACCATAAAATTGCGAACTCATTTCCAACTCCTCATTTTGAAACGATTGATTTGTGACTTTTTTCGCACAAATTAACGCATTATAACACAGACAGCATGTATGGGCAATTACGCAACAGTTCAGTTCCAGAATATTTATGCCGACAATAAAACATAAATGTTATACGAACAGACTTTAACAAACGAACCCGACGCAAAAATCGGGGAAATGTTTGTTCTTAAACAATTATTGCCAGTTCGCGTGAGCGAACATCTAAATACAATACCTATGCAACCGTAGCGTATTCGCAACAAGCACAGAGTGCGTAGTTTCGAGCGGTTACGGATTACACTCAGCTACGAATCAAACTTGTGCATAAAAAGTGAGGGCTATTATGAATATCGATATTCTGAAATCTGCCGGCATCGATTATGACAGCGGTTTCGAAAGATTCAGCGGACTAGACGCTGTGTATCAGAAATTCTTACGGATGTTCCCAGATGATCCAAACTACAACAATGCAATAGAAGCGATAAACGCTGACGAACTGGATAAAGCCTTCAATTATGCACACACACTTAAAGGAACATCTGGAAACTTGAGTCTTTCCGATTTATACCGTACCACAAGTCTTCTTGTGGATGACCTGCGCATAAAAAAAACCGATAATCTGCCTGCTTTACT
>JAIKVO010000289.1 GCA_024685655.1 Treponemataceae bacterium | reverse complement strand
GATATGTTCGATAAGTTTTTGGATGTAGAGCCAGCGGGCAGGGCGGGAATATTTTTCCTTGCGGGTGCGCGGATGGAGCACGATTCGTGTTATGCCTTCTTCAAGCAGCATGTCAACGAACGAGAAAAAAGAGTTTTCCGTAAAGTCCTCATCTCCAAGCCTGATTTTCGCGCTGAAACGCATGTTTCCCACACTTGCTTTTACGGCGCGGAGCATTTCGCGTGTTTCGGACTGCGGTTTCATCATCCAGGCGATTCCTGCGCCGTGCTTGTATATTTCAGGGGCGGAACATCCCATGTTTATATCAATGCCTAGTCCGCCTTTTTCTCTGACAAAGGCGGCTGCTTCTGCAAGCTTGTTGCCGTCTTCGCCTGTAAGCTGCCAAACGATTTTTTCTGGCTCTGGCCCATTGAGTATGTAGTATTTTTCGAATTTTCCGCCGTTCACAAGAGATGCGGCGTTTATCATTTCTGTGTAGTATTCGTCGCAGCCGCCATGCCTGTAAATAGCACGGCGCAGTGCCTCGTGGCTCAATGTTGCCATCGGTGCAAGAAGAAGTTTCATATACAAATGTCAACCTTAAAAATTGATGGATTTGAAAGTTCTTTTTGGGAAAACATCTGCTCTCACCGGATTTTATCTCGAAAAACGGCTGGCTCGAAGCTTCGCTGCGGAATGCCGCGCAACCGACGCGCCGCATTTCATGCGTCTTTGTCTGTCGGTATGCTTGTGCAGATGTTTTCCGTTCCAAAATCCAGCTACGCAGCTGTTTGTCGTAAAACAACTGCGCAGTTTGCTGTTAAACATTCCCATTTATATATGAGAACTTTTTTTAGATCTAAAGTTCGGAGTCAAAAATCTTGAAGATTTCTTCTTTCGTGAAAAGTCCGCACTCAACCATATCCAGACACTGCTCGCTTACGCTTCTGTTGAAGAAAAGCAGGTCATCCGTACATATTGTCATGCGCACTCCTGCATCGTACATCTTGCGGATAGGATGCTCCTTGAGCGATGGTACTGAACAAAGCATTACGTTGCTGGCTGGTGTTATGTTACAACGGATTTTCTTGTCAACAAGATACTGAAGTATCTTGTCGTCTTGTGCTGCTCCAATTCCGTGCTGTACTTCATCAAGCTCAAAATAATCTACGAATTGTTTTACGGATATTGCGTCAGAAACTTCTCCAATATGTGCCTTTTTCTTTACACCAAGTTTTCCGGCAAGGTCATATATCGGTTTGAAAGTTTCCAATCCTTCAAAAACTTCTGGGCCGTAAAGATCGATACTCTTAAAAACTCCGCTTTCAATACAGGCAGGAGCCCATGCTTTTATTTTGTCAGCTGGAAAAAGTTTTCCCATACCAAGTTCCGGTCGGAAATCAATTTTATCAGCGAATTTTTCTTTTATCCGCTGAACCATGTCCAGATATTTGTCTATGCTGTTGCCCCAGTGTCCTACGAACTGAATATCGACACTGCCTTCAAGAATTGTTATTCCGTCTGCTACTGCATCTTGCAGCGATAGTGTGATCAAATCTTGTGCGTCTTTTCCAGTCATTACCCTTGGGCGTGTGTAATCACCGATGTATTGGTGCATTTCGGTGAGGCCGCCTTTGTAGATTTTCTTGGGAAAATCGGGAATATAAAATCCTGCCCAAGGTACATACGAAGCGTATCGCATTCCTAAATTAAGGTGATTGTGGGCTTCAACTTTTTTATGGGAGACGAAATCACTGACACTAACAGAACTCATAACAGTTTAATACTCCAACTACATATTAAATAAAATAGGCGGAACTGAAAAATGAAGAAAGAATAGAAATTATTTTACAATTACGCCTTATACAATATTCTAGCTCGTTTATCGGCAGAATTCAGGTTTTTCTTGAGAAAAACGTAAGTACCAAAAAATTCTGCCGATATGGTTGAGAGATTATCTAAAAATTCTCCATTTGTGCCACAAGCGATGCGAATGTATCCACAGCTGCCTGAACAGGTGCGGTGGAAGTCATGTCTACTCCAGCAACTTTGAGCGAGTCAATCGGATAACGAGAGCCGCCCGAACGAAGGAACTTGAAGTAGTCTGAACGCTCTTTCTCTCCGCCTTTCGTCACTTTTTCTGCAAGCGCAAGTGACGCGGAAATTCCTGTGGCATATTTGTAGACATAGTATGCATTGTAAAAATGCGGAATACGCAAACCTTCAAGGTCGCTTGTTTTTTCAAACTTAACATCCGGTCCGAAATATGCTTCAAGGAGTTTTCTGTATTCGGTGCGCAAAACCTCTACTGTGAGCGGTGTTCCGTTCTCAACAAGAGAATGCGCTGTATGTTCGAACTCTGCGAACATTGTCTGGCGGTAAAGTGTCGCAAGAATGTCACCGGCACGCTCCGCAATAAGATAATTCTTGAGGTTTTTGTCGGTTGTGTTGTTCATGAAATACTGGAAAACAAGCTGCTCGTTGAAAGTAGACGCGACTTCAGCCTCGAAAATCGTGTAGTTGTAATGCATGAACGGATTCGAATGAACAGAGAACCATGAATGCATGGAGTGTCCGCCTTCATGCGCCATTGTGAATACATCGCGAAGAACATCTTCTTTATAGTTCAGCAGTATATAAGGATAGCCGATATATCCGCCGGCAGAGAAAGCTCCGGAGCGTTTTCCCTTATTTTCGTATTTGTCCGCCCATCCGTTCAAAAGCCCGTCACAAAGTGTGTCGGTGTAATCTGTGCCGAGCGGAGCAAGCGCGTTCCGAATGATTTCAACAGCATCGTTGTAAGGCGTTACTTTTTTCACGTCTTTTACGAGCGGAACGTACATGTCATAGTGGCGAAGTTCCTTAACGCCCAGAAGCTCTTTTCGAATGGCGTAATATTTGTGAAGCGGTGCTAAATTTGCACGTACTGTCTTTACAAGATTGTCGTAAACTGATTCCGGCACATTGTCCGGGTAAAGAGCCATTGCTCTTGCAGACTCGTAACCTCTGGAACGCGCTTCGAAAATATCGTGGTTCACGCTTCCCGCATAAAGAGAAGCGATTGTATTTTTGTGCGTGTCGAAAGTCTTGTAAAATTTGAGATATGCTTTTTTGCGGATATCCCTGTCGGGGTTCTGCATAAATGAAGACCATGTTGACTGAGTGAGCGGTCTCAAGCCTTCTTGCGTGCGTACCGAGCCAAAATCAAAATCAACATTCGTGAGCATTGAGAATGTTTTCTGCGCTGTCGTTCCGCTTTCGCCTTCGAGTGACAGTAGCCGCTCTTCTTTTTCGCTTAGAATGTATGGCTTTTTGCGAAGAAGTTTCGTAAGGAATATTTTGTAATCGTTGAAATCGGGGCGTTCAATCCATTCTTTCAGCGTATTTTCATCTATTGTCTGAATTTCAGGGATAAAGAAGCTTGTGTTTGTGTCTGCGGCTGAAGCTGTCATCATGAAACGGCCGTATTTGTCCTGATTCATGTTGTCCTCAGCATCTCCTGCTGTAAGAAGGAATGCATACGAACCTGTTGTTTCTGTCACCATTTGAAGTCGGCAATATGTGTCGAGCGAGTTGCGCAGTGAGTCCGCGCTTTCTGCGAGCTTTCCTTTGAATTTAAGAAGCTCATCGGCAAGAATCGGGATAAGCGCAAGGTCGTCTTCCCATTCAGAATCTTTCATGTATAGGGATGTAAGGTTCCACTTGTCTTTTGCCGGGATTTCGTTCCTGGCCGGAATTTTATTCGATTTCATAGGTTAAGTATAACTTATTAAACAATGTTTTGTAAATTGTTCATTTGAAAGTATTATAGGTAACCTCTAAAAAACTTCAGTAGAAATCTGCAGGTAAAAAAAGAGGATTGAAAATGGGGCTAGAAATGAAAATAAAAAGATTGTAAAGTCTCTGTGTCCGGCTTTATAATTGTCCTATGAAAAGGAAAGACTCAAAAATCATAGGAGATAATGGGTAGAGAAATGACACCGTATTTTACAGCGATATCTTTCATAAACTTTTTTACTCTGGTGATGATGATTATTTCTATCATAGGCAATTCTTCAATCAGTTATTTCCAAAGGTCAAACTTTCTTAAAACTTGCATTACTGTTTTTGTTATTTGCGTCATGGAAATTCTGACAATGTATTTGGACGAAGCTCCAGTTAAATGGAGATGGCTTCATATCCTTTCGAATTTCATAGGTTTTTCTATCACGCCTCTTATCCTTGTGTTCCTGGGAAATGCTTTGCGTCCTTATAAAAGCAAGAGTTTCAAAATACTTATTATATTTTGGGGAATATACGTTATCTGGATGATTGTGACGCTTGCCATGGGAAACAGAAAAAGTGTTTTCTATGTCGATTCAAATAATAAGTATTACAGGGCAGAAGGTTTTTCCATACATATTGTTGTTTATTCTTTCAACCTTATTTACTTTTTTATGGAGAATATCTTTCTTTCAATCAGGTTTTGGCAGAATAACAAGATACTTTTGTTCGCAAATTTTATATTTGCGATGACAGGAAATATGATACAAGTCCTTTACCCGGAGATTCAGATAACATGGGTGTGTTCGATAATATCTATTTTGATTTACTATTTGTACTATAGCTCGTTGTATCAGGGATTGGATATGCAAACATATCTCTTGAACTACACGAGTTTTGACAGATGGCGCAGAATGCAGAAAAAGGATGTTGTGCTTGTCATCGTGGAAATTGATAACTTCACAAAATTGAAACTCAATTATAGCCGCGAGCAGATAGACAAGATTCTTGTGTCGGTTTCAAGGTTGTTCAACGATTTTTACAAAAAATATGGACGATGCTATAGAATCAGTAGTGAAGAATTTTGCGTTGTTATTGATGACACGAAACTTGATGTTGAGCTTTTGAACAAACAGTTTTTTATAGAAGTCGCAAAATATAATTTTGATATTCCCGATCTGCCTCTTGTTTCAATTGGTTATGCGCTGCTTGCACCGAAAGAGGACATAAACATAGTTTTTTCATCTGCGGACGTCAAAAAACGCGCATTTATGAAAGAGCGGATCGGTTTCCTGTATTAGTGTATGGGAAACGCTGTGTTTAAGACTTGCTGCATTGTAAGAAGCACCGAGACCCTTTGTTTTTTTAGAGATTGCCCCCTGTTAATTCGGAACGAAAATATACCCTGATTTACTTACAGATACTATATGCTGAGGAGTTTTCTTGTCTTCTTCGATCAGAAGCCGTAATGCCCTTATGTTGGTATACACGTTGCTTTCGAGCGTTTTTTCATCGGGAATAGGCTCATTCCAGACATTCTGGTAAATCGATTTGAGCGGAAGTATTTTGTTCGGGTTCTGGATAAAGTAAAGCATCAGTTCCAGCTGCTTTTTGCGCATTCGGATAGGCTGCCCATTTTTTTTCAATTGGCAATTCTCCATGTCGAGCTCAAAAATCCCGCTTTTATAAACTGATGAGACAGCTTTTTTCTCGAAGCCCATAAGTGAGAATTTCGAAATCATCCTGTCGATTCGCATCATAAGTTCATCTATATAAAATGGTTTCGTAATGTAATCATCGCAACCCTCACGGAAACCTTCAATTTTTGTATTGTTGTCGCTTATGGACGAAACAATCAAAACAGGCAGCATTTTGTTTTGCAGCCGGATTTGGCGAAGTATGGACATTCCGTTTTCGTCGTTGCCAAGATTCAAATCCAGAACAACGCACGAAGCTAAATTGTTCTTAAGATTCTCTATGGCATCTTTTTTGTTGAAACATTGTATTACATCATAATTATGCTTGCGAAGGTTAGATGCAATGAAATTATTCAGATAATCTGAATCCTCTACAACGATAACAGTTTCTTTTTCTTCACGAGTATAATTATCTTCATCATCTTTTGGTGTCATATTACAATTCTATCGGAAAAAACTGAAATTTTTATAAAATTTCAAATTTTTTTTTGTAAAAAAGTTCCCGGCAGTCTGTTCCTGTAAGCGAAAATATCCAGAAATAATCGTTTTCTTTTGTTTATCTTCTATATAACATTATTCAATTTTTCGGAATTTAACCGTAAAGATACTTCCGTGTTCGGCTTTTGTATTTTCTTTGTATGAAAGTTCCAAATCGTTCAATTTGCATATTTCGTTGACTACATAAAGTCCCAAGCCAGTTGTTTTCTCTGAGCCGGTAGGTTTGGAGCCGATGTTTGCAAATCTGTTAAAAAGGACAATTTGTTTTTCTTTCGGAATGCCTTGTCCGTCATCAATTATATCCAGATAAACAAATTCTCGGTCACTGTGAATTGAAACGGTTATGTGGCCGCCGGATTTCGTGTATTTTATTGCGTTGTCCACAAGGTTTGCATAAATGCCTTTCAGACTGTTTTCGTCGCAGAATACTCTGGGGGCTTTTTTTGAGCATTCAAAAACAAAGCTTTGATGTTTATAGTTCGCTTTGCTTATAAGGAATTTGTTCTCCATTGTCAGGTATTCTTTCAAATTGATGATTTTCGGATTTGTCAGGAAACGGCCGTCTGAAATTTTATATGAATTCAAGACATTCTGAATGATTATATCGATTTGATTCGCGCTTTCCTGTATGTTGGCTATAATATCATCAAGCTGAATTTGCGAAATTCTGTTCTGCGCTTGGTTTTGAGGGACCAATGCAAGCTCGCTATTAATTTGCAGCTGTTTTTGGAGCCCTTGCGATGTAAAATCGGACAGTCGATGCATTTCGTTCAGCAGAATAGTCAGCGGTGTATTTACGTTGTGAGTGATAAAATACAAAGAAGCACCTTTTTCTTTTTCAGATTTAATCAGCATTTCTTTTTGTTTGTTCAAAGCAAGGTAGTACGTCAGAATCTGAATCTTTCCAAACAAAACTGATAAATCAAAGGGGCGTATCAAAAAGTCGTTTATTTTTATGTCATAACATCTTTCTACGAGATATGAACGATATTTATTGACTATAATTAAAATTGGAAAATCGAGGAAAGAGAATTTCTGGCGTATAATCTCGCACAGCTTGAAACTGTCATCGTTTTCTGATGTAGGAGAGATAATTAGAAGTTGTATCAGTTTATCTTCTATAGAAGAAAGTATTTCCTGAGAATTGTCTGTCATCCTGACGAAAAAGCCGGAACTTTGCAGGATCAGTTTTAGTTTCAGGCTGTCTTGGTCATAGGGGCTGTATATGCCTATGGAAAAATCTTGCGTGACATTTTCTTTTATGCGGATATTCTGTATTTCATATGAAATGTTGCTTTCTTCTGTTTCGGAATCAAGGTTGTAATAGTTTTGGCCAAGTATGTCTTTTATGTGATGAATGCTGTTTATTGTAAGATTTGCTGCCGAAATCTTATGTTCAGGCTCGGATGAATTTGAAAGGATATTTACAGAAGCTTCCATTGTTTGCAATGAATAAAGAATTTCGTTTGCGACTGGTTCAAATGAATCGATTTTTGTTTTTTCTATTCTTTTTATGATTGGTTCAGATTGTTTTGCTTCGTCAATTGAGTAATCTGAAATATCATAATGGGAAAGAGTGACGCCTTTTCCCCGTGATGAAGAGATGTTTATATAATAACTGAAAACAATCAGCAAAATATCAAGCGTTGCCATAGGATAAAAAAGGATTTCAAATTTGTCGTTCAGATATTTATAGATAAAAAGCAAAATGAGAAGAAAAATGATTGAGAGGAGAGTTATTATGAGAAAAGGCAACTTTTTCATAAATTAAATTATAGCACTGAAAATTGTGAAAATCGAGTTTTGTGCAAGAAAGATTGTTATTCTTACCGAGAATGCATCCGTTTCGGGCTGTAAAAGTACACAAAAACTTAAGCCAGGAGTCGTCGATTCGTGTTAAAAGCGTAGATTCGCACAAATATTTCCTTTTTTTTGAAAATTTTTTTTCAAAATTTCATTTTTTTTTCAGATTTTTATGTTATTACTAATGCATGATAATTTACAGCAAAAAAAAATTGTTGTAGATTTGGTTGTTATTTCTATAAAGCTGTGTTATAATTTGCTATATAGGAAAATATTCTTAAAAGATCTTAGGCAAAGTAAGAATTGTGGCTGCGTTCGTTAATTTGTAATTGAATTCGGAAACTTTCTCGCTTTGTAAAGATAATGCTCCCCGTAGGGGTGGCAAAATAGGAGATAGGATTTTTTGCGGAATCTTATCTTTTAGGTTATTTATCCCAAAGGGAGAAATAAGGAGTTTTTCATGAAAAAGCGTGTTTTAATTATCGCAATGCTTATGGTACTTGCAGTCTTCACGGTATCTGCAAGGGGATTCAACTTTTTTGGTTTTTCACCTGCAGCAGCCAAAAATGGAAGTGTTCTTGACCTTGGTGTAGGTTATGGATGGGGTTTTGATATTCATGCTGCATATGAATTGAACTCACCAATTCCAGTTGGTTCTGTCACACTTCCATTGTCATTTGGTGGCGGTGTTGATATCAGTTTCAATCACGGATTGAACTTCTCTGTAGTAGCTCGTGCTGCTTGGCACCTTGATGCAGGTTTCATGGATGAACTCGACTGGTATTTCGGAACTTCATTAGGTCTTAAGGGAACTCAGCAGTGGAGTGTTAGTGAGCTTACTGGAGAATTGGGTTGGAACATGAAACTTGGTTTTGATGGCGGTGGATACGGTGGAGTAAGATTCTTCTTCACAGATTCAATGGCTGCATTCCTTGAAGCTGGATACACAGGTCTTACATATGCTAAGGTTGGTGTAACACTCGGTCTCTAATTCTTACAGAATTATTGAAATCAGGGTACCCGTTAATGTTATGGGTACCCTTTTTTTATGTTTTTTCGTATTCAGGGCGTAAAACCTTTGTGTTGTAAG
>JAIKVO010000278.1 GCA_024685655.1 Treponemataceae bacterium | reverse complement strand
GAAATCTACGAGATGCAGGTTGAGGCAATCGCTCTTGCAGCCGCAGAGTGCGTAAAGAAGAATATCCCAGTTCACCCGGAGGTAATGATTCCTATCGTTTGTGACAACGACGAGCTTGAGATTATCCGCAAGTCTTGCGAGCAGGTTATGAAAGACGCTCTAGCAAAAGAGAGCGTTCAGCTCGAAATTAAGATTGGTTCTATGATTGAAGTTCCGCGTGCGGCACTGCTTGCAGGAAAACTCGCTGACTTCGCTGACTTCTTCAGCTTCGGAACAAACGACCTTACGCAGATGACGTTCGCATTCAGCCGCGACGATGCAGGTAAGTTCATGCCAGAATATTTGAATAAAGACATTCTTGAGTCAGACCCATTCAAGTCAATTGATGAAGAGGGTGTCGGCGAGCTTATCAACTTTGCTCGTGAAAAGGCTCGTGCTAAGAAACCGAATATCAAGCTTGGTATTTGCGGTGAGCACGGCGGCGATCCTGCCACAATCGATTTCTGCTACCGCGCAGGCTTGAACTACGTCTCTTGCTCTCCGTACCGCGTGCCGATCGCACGTCTTGCGGGTGCACAGGCAGTGATCCGTAACAAGTAAAACTTGTTCATAAGTAAAACTTGAAGTATGTCGTGGGCGCAAATGCCTACGACTTCGAACATGTAAAAAGCTGTCCGATTCGTTCGGGCAGCTTTTTTTTTCGCTCGCACAAAAAGTCGATTCAGTTGGACTCCCGCTACAAAGTAGGATTGCGATAGCAAAACTACATGTTCGCATTGCGAACATTGGGGATTTTCAAGGGGTGAAACCCTTTGAACCGTGCCGGAAAAAGGTGAGGGTGTGGGAGAGGGAAAAACCGGGCTTCGGAATTAAGGGTTTTGCCCTTTCCCACGTAAGGTTATAGGAATGTAATTCCTAAAAATATGGTCTTAGGAACCTGTTCCTAAATTTCACTTTTCATGTTACAATAACTTCTGCTAAAAAATGAAAATAGATAGAATCATTCAAAGTATTGTATTTGCTCTTCTCTCTGTCTCCATAATTATTTGTGGTGTATACATCTATATGTCATATAACGCGCTTAATGAAGATTCTGGCTCAAACGCGGATGATGGTAGACTGGAATCTATGCGTTCAACAAGCATACTTATAACCGGAATTTCCGAGAATGAAGACTACCTTAATCAGATTTACGAAGGTGCGCTAGAAACTTGTGCAATTTATGACAGCACTGTTCAGCTTTATGTGCCGTCTTCAAAAGCAGAAAACGTAAACTTACAGTCGCTGCTTAATTATGCCGGATTTATAAATGCAGACTGTGTAATATCTTACATTGATAGTACCACAAATCTGGTTCCGCCTAAAAACAGTGTTGGCAATGCAGTTCCGCTTATAACCGTTGGAAACTATGACCCTGATTTAACGCAAATATCGTTCATCGGTATTAACTTCTCTGAACTTGGGCGCATTTTCGCATCGGAAATAACATCATTCTTAAACTCAGAAGGCGAAGTTTTTATTCTGAATACATCATCGAAAAACGACCTTAGCTACAGTACTCTAGTAAGCAGCCTGTTAAGCTCGTTAAAGCAAGAAAGCGGCATTAAAGTTGAGATTTCATCCGTTCTAAAGGATTCTTCGTTCTCTCTTCAAGATTCAATACGCCAACAGATTGTTTCTAAGCCAAACATCGATGTGCTTGTCTCTCTTACGGAAGAAAGTACTATGCTTACTGCGCAAGCTGTAATCGATCTGAACATGGCAAGCAAAATAAATATCATTGCGTTCGGCGAGGGAGCCGGTTCTCAATCGTATTACGATAAAGGGCTAATAGCAGAGCTTATTTCTATAGATTCTAAGGATATAGGAAGAAAAGCCCTTGATGAATTCTATGAGTTCCACACAAAAGGTTCTGCAAATAGCTATGTCATGGCAGATGTGAAGGTTCAGCGCAATGAAAAATAAGCGATTAATCTCACGTAAAGGAATTAAGCGAGTTTTCTTAGGTTTCAGGAACCAATCAATCAGCCGAAAGATAATAATAACATTTGTTATTTCTTGTATTATAATTGCTTCCACCGTTTTTTTCATGGCGAATATCGTCACGAATACTATGCAGACAATCGGCGGATCGTATCAGTCAAATGCTGACCTTGACCGGTTTCTTACTCAGCTTTCGGGAATGGAAGCGGCAATGGAAATGTATATTCAGTACCGCACGTTTGAAAGTGTTGACCGCTATTATCATTATCTTGCTATTGTAGAAACCACTATGGAGACGCTTTCATCCTCACCGTCAGAAATACCTGCGCTCCAGCGTGAGTATAATATCAGGCAGCTTTCAGAAAATTTCTGTACATACAGCGGACTCGCTGTTGCCGCTCGTCGTGCAAATAACTCTGCTAATCTTGAAGATTACTACAACATTACACTTCAGTGTTATTCTTTCCTTACTGAAGAAATAATGAACCTGAACATGCTTTATTTCAAAACGAATGCAGAGAACTATGAGAAAAACCGTGAATTGACGCAGACTCTTACTAGCCTAGCTTTGATTTTGATGTCAATTTTGTTCGTTACGGCGGTTATGTTCCTTTACAGCAGCATAAAACAGATTACAGCCCCTCTCAAAAACATTTCTGATGTTGCTCAGCGCGTTGCTGACCGTGACTTTGACGTGCCGCTTTTCAACTCGAACACAAAAGACGAAATCGGGAATATTTGCCGCGCCTTCGACAGTATGATTATTAGCATCCGTGCATATATCGACACTATATGGGACAAGGCAATGAAGGAAAACGAGCTCCGCGAGAAAGAGCTTGAATTACGTGCATTGTACACGGACGCTCATCTTAAGGCACTGCAGGACCAGATAAAACCGCATTTCCTTTTTAACACGCTCAACACAGGAGCAGGCCTTGCGATGGTAGAAGGCGCGGATAAAACGTGTCTTTTCTTGGAGCAAGTCGCAGAATTCCTGCGTTACATAATACAGCATCCGGGACGCGATGCTACAATCGGCGACGAGCTGAAAATGGTCGATAACTACATCTACATTATGAAAGTGCGTTTCAATAATCGGTACGATTTTGTTAAGCGTATTGACGAAACGACGCTTACGCACAGAATGCCGAACATGATTTTGCAGCCGCTTATCGACAACTGTATTCGTCACGGTCTAAAAGACATTACGGAAGGCGGCAGAATCGTCATAGAAGTACGTAAAGAACTGGAAAATATTATTATCGAGATTTCTGACAACGGAGTCGGGTTTTCCGAGGACGTTAAGCACAAAATTCTTGATGCAGTGGAAAACGGCGGAAATGTCGTCGTTAATCCCGATGACATAAACAGGGGAGAGCATATATCAACAGGACTTGTCAACGTTATTGCAAGACTGAATTATTATTTTAACAGGAATGACGTGTTCTCAATTCTTCCGAACCCGGAGGGAAAGGGAACATTGTTCTGCATGAAGATACCGAATGTATAGTTTTTTATTGACAGATGACGAACAGATTGTAATTGATACACTTACGCTTATTATCAGGCGGAATTTTGGCGAGGATGTGAAGATTTTCTCGGCTCTTTCCGGGGCGGCGGCTCTTGAAATCGTTCATAAAGAGAAAATTGACATCATGTTCATGGATATCCACATGCCCGGAATTAACGGCTTGGAGACTATAAGCCTTATCAAACAGATAAACCAGAATATCATCGTTATTATTCTGAGTGCTTATGACCAGTTCGAGTACGCGCAGGAAGCCATAAATCTTGGAGCTTTCAAATATCTTACGAAACCGGTGAACAGGAACCTGATAATTCAGACAATCCGCAATGCGATGAACCTTGTTGACGAACAAAAAGGCCAGCTTTCCAACAATATCGAGATGTACGAAAAGCTTAATTTCGTGTCTTCAATTGTGGAAAGCGATTTTATATATTCATGTATTTTCAACAACAACAGGACTACCGAGTTTTCGACATATCTGAAATACTTTAAGATTCAGGATAAAGATTATTTTATGTGTTGTATAGAAATCCCTGAATCAGTGAACAAAGTGCGCTACAAAAATTACGTTAAACTCCGGGATATTCTTACTGGTAAGTGCAGCTGCATTATCGGCTCGTTCATGAACAACAGAGTTGGCGTGTATGTTACGGTTCCGGAATCATCGAAAAAAGATGAGGAAGATCCTCGGAAAAAGATAATGAATCCTGTCCATCTTATGCTTTCTATGGAGATTTCTTCCGGTATACGAATCGGGATAAGCGAAATTGAGTCTGATATAGCCAAGGCGCCCACAGCTTACAACAATGCGATGATGGTTCTTTCCGACCTTGCTATAGACGGTGGAATAGGCTTTTTTGAGGATGCAAAAAACATCCCTGATGACAAACTTTCCGAGACTGCGAAAAATCTTTCTCAACGAATACTCGCGCGCGTTAAGTCAGCGGATAAGCTGAGCCTTCACAGGCTTGTCTCCGAATATGTCTCAGCCCTTTTTAAGCTGTACAGGACAGAACCAGACAGAATAAAAAACAGTGTCTTTGAGCTTGTTTTGAACTCTAGAAGTCTTGTGCTTCAAATTGAACCTTCGTATACGAACACTGCATTCGATACAACATTTTCAACGCTTATCGCTACGAATGAGCGCGATGACATAGAGCATTTTATTCTTGATCGCTGCATGGAGTGTGCCGGAGCTATTGCTGCCATTCAGGAAGATACAATGAACCCGATAATCCAGAAAGCGTGCGATTATATCGAAAAAAATATTTCGCAGGATATAAACCTTGAGCAGCTAAGTGCCAGTCTGAACGTAAGTCCGTTTTATCTTAGCAAACTTTTCAAAGAAGAAAAGGGTGCTAACTTCATCAGTTATGTTACGGCGTTGCGAATGGAGAAAGCAAAACAGTTGCTTCTTGACGACAGATTGATAATAAAAGAGATTGCTTCGAAAGTTGGATATAATGACCAGAATTACTTCAGCAAACTTTTTAAGCAGGAATTCGGGCTTACGCCAACGGAGTACAGGGAGTCGAAACTGAAATAATGCTCGTGGTGTGGTTTTGCGGCACACCTTTACGGAGGAAAATATGAAAAATCGTGTAGTGAAGATGTTTTTTCTGACAGTTGCTGCTTTGTCTGTTTTTGTGTTTTTTTCAAGCTGCTCCAAAAAAAATGATGAGCCGGCAAAACAGGCTGCAATAAAGGAAAGCGGAAAATCCCAGTATACTATTGGTTTTTCAATAGATACCCTCGCGATAGAGCGTTGGCGGCGTGACTGCGATGTTTTCATGAACACTGCGAAAGAAAAAAACGCCAACGTAATTGTTCAGAATGCCGGAAACAGCATTGAGGAACAAATACGGCAGATCCAGTACCTTATAGACAAAAAAGTTGATGTTATAGTTATAGTGGCGAAAAAAGCTGATTCGCTCACGGACGTGATAAAAAGCGCGCGGAGCCACGGCATTCCTGTAATTTCATATGACAGGCTGATAATGAACTCAGATATAAGCCTTTATGTCACTGTTGATTCTGTGAAAGTAGGCGAGCTTATGGCGGCCGGACTTTTGAAAATTGATCCAGAAGGAAAGTGGTTCTGTATTTACGGACCACAGGAAGACAACAATATGGCGATGATTCGTTCCGGCGTAGAAAAGGTGATTGCCGGGTCTGACGTAAACGTGTCTTATGTTTACTATACCGACGGCTGGAATTACGATCTTTCGTACAAAGAGATGTCGAGGCTTCTTAGGGAAGGGGATATTCCAACTTCTGTAGTTTGCGGAAACGATGCCGTGGCGAACAGTATTATTCAGGCTGTGTCTGAAATATGCCCGGACAGCAAGATAAACATTGTTGGGCAGGATGCTGATATCCTGAACTGTCAGCATATTGTGTCCGGGCGGCAGACTTTCACTGTTTACAAGCCAATTACGGAGCTGGCGCGTATTTCTGCGCGTATCGCTTGTGAGCTTGCTGCTGGAAAAAGCGTTCAGGAGCTTTCCGACATAACAAGTTCAATTGATAACGGTTACGCGCAGGTTCCGTCTGTTATGCTTGATCCAATTGCCGTAGATAAGGAAAACATGGACAGCGTAGTAATCGAGTCTGGTTTCCATACATACGGCGAAGTCTACCGCAATTGATCCATAACGAGGAACTCTCGTTACGGCAACACTTTTCCGGACGCAAGGTAAAGCTCGTACCATTCGTTATGGGTAAGCTCAACTTTTGATGCGTCACAAATATCTTTAAGGTGAAGCGGGTTCATGGTACCCGCGATAGCCTGCATTTTTGCAGGATGACGCAAAATCCACGCAATTGCGATTGCCGTTTTTGAGACACCGTATTTGTCGCCAATTTTTCCCAGGATATTATTAAGTTCCGGGAAATCAGGATGATCTACGAAACAGCCTTTGAACATTCCGAACTGAAGCGGCGACCAGGCCTGAATCGTAATCTCATGCAGACGGCAGTAATCTAAAATACCGTTATCCCTGTCTATGGAACGTTCCGTCGTAAGATTATTCAGATACAGTCCCCCGTCAATAAGCTGTGTCTGGTCAAGCGAGAACTGGAGCTGGTTAAAAACGAGCGGCTGTTTTACATATTTTTTGAGCAGTTCGAGCTGACCTGGTGTGACGTTGCTCACACCGAAATACTTCACTTTGCCTGCTGTATAAAGCGTGTCGAATGCTTCTGCTACCTGTTCAGGTTCAAAAAGCAAGTCAGGCCGGTGTAAAAGCAGAACGTCAAGATAATCTGTACGAAGGCGGGAAAGACTTTCTTCAGTGCTTTTTAGAATATCATCCTTGCTCCAGTCAAATTCTTTCCTGTCGAAATGGAGTCCGCATTTGCTCTGGATAATGACATTCTCTCTTTTTACGCCGGTAAGTGGAAATGCTGCGCCAAAACGCTTTTCTGCTTCTCCGTCACCGTAACAAGTGGCGTGGTCAAAAAAGTTTATTCCTAAATCTGCGGCACTTCTTATCATGCAGGCGGCTTTTTCTACACTTAGCGCGGGCATTCGCATGCAACCGAGTATAATTCTGGATGCGTTCTTTGGTCCATTTACAACGTCGAGCATGTTCATCTTTTTCCTCCGTATAGTGTTGCGTTAAATATTCTCAGGATTGCTCTTCCTGTCAGGAATCACAAAATCAGGATGCTCACCGAGCCATGCGGTTTGCGGCATGTAAGAGAGCATATACATATCATCTTCCGAAAGCTCAAAATCAAATACTTCAAGATTGGCTTTCATGTGCTCCTTGGAAGAAGCTTTTGGAATAGGGAGAATTCCTTTTTGCAGCAAAAAGCGAAGGTTAATCTGCTGTATGCTCTTTCCGTATTTTTTCGCAAGACGCACTAGAATCGCATTGCCGATCGTAGCGTTTTCCCGTCCTCTGCCGAGGGGGCTCCATGCCATAGGAAGAACTCCGTTTGTTTTGCAAAATGCAACTGCCGCTTCCTGCGAATAGCCAGGATGCAGTTCAAGCTGGTCTACGACGGGTTTTATAGAACAGTTTTCAAGGATATTCTTAAGATGATGCGGAAGAAAATTGCTCAATCCAAGATGCTTTACTTTTCCCTGCCGTACAAGGCGTTCCATAGCGACCCAAGTTTCTGCATCAAGTTCTTTCCATTTTTCGTCGTCAGTTCCTGTTTGGCGCGGCCAATGTATCATATATATATCGATATAATCGGTCTGCAATCGGTTTAGTGATTTTTCGAATGCTTTCCGAACGTTGTCCGCGCCCATCTCGTCTATCCAAAGCTTTGTTTCTATTATAACATCCGTCCGCGGTATCCCGCTTTCTTTTAGCGCGTTTCCGAGAGACCGCTCCGTTTCATAAAGCGATGCTGTATCAAAAAAACGGTAGCCGCATTCAATAGAGTCCAGAATGACAGCTTTATTGTCCGCAAACTCTTCGTTATATGTGCCGAATCCGATCTTTGGAATTTTAAGTCCGTCGCTCAGTGTGTAAAATTCGTTCATCAACTTGGGTTCTCCTTTGCTATTATCTTATCATACAAATTGCAAATCTACCTCTAATATTTTGGCATATTCGCATCATTTTTTGTTGTGTGAGGTTGCGTTTTTAAATCCGATTGCGCAGGTGCGGTGAATTTTCCACAGTAACGACACTGGAAAATTTTGACATCAAAATTTTCTAGTGTCGTGTTCGCAATCTGTAAAAAACTGTAAAAATTTTTCCACTAAAAGACAAAAATTTACAGAAAATCAGAAAAAAATCACCTTTGTTATGGTGTAATCTGTCAATGTATTCGTTAATGAGTACATATATTAAGAGGAGGATTTTTATGAAAAAAATCGTCAGTATTCTTTTGGTTCTTCTGCTTGCTACATCAATGATTTTCGCAGGCGGAAAAAAAGATGCAACAGCAAATGTTAGCAAGATTGGTGTTTCAATGCCAACACAGTCACTTCAGCGCTGGAATCAGGACGGCGCAAACATGAAGGCACAGCTCGAAGCAGCTGGTTACAAAGTTGACCTTCAGTATGCTGGAGACAATGATATTCCTACACAGATTTCTCAGATTGAGAACATGGTAACTGGTGGATGCAAAGTTATCGTTATTGCTGCTATCGACGGTTATGCTCTTACAGACTGTCTCGAGAATGCTAAGGCTGCTGGTGTAACAATTATTGCTTATGACCGCCTTATCATGAACACAGACGCTGTTTCTTACTATGCAACATTCGATAACTGGAAAGTTGGTACAATCCAGGGCGAATACATTGAGCAGGCTCTCAACCTTAAGTCAGCTGCTGGTCCATTCTACATGGAATTCTTCACAGGTGACCCAGGTGACAACAACATCAACTTCTTCTTCGATGGTGCTATGTCTATCCTTACTCCTTATATCGAAAGCGGTAAGATCGTTTGTCTGTCTGGCCAGACAGCAAAAGCTCAGGCTGCAACACCAGGTTGGGCAACAGACAAGGCTCAGGAGCGCATGGAGAACATCATCACATCAATCGGATATGCTCCAGACGGAAAGAAACTTGACGCAGTTCTCTGCTCAAACGACTCAACAGCACAGGGTGTTATCAACGCTCTTAAAGAAGTTGGCTATACATCAGCAAATATGCCTGTTGTAACAGGTCAGGACTGTGACAAGCCTAATGTTAAGTTGATGATCGCTGGCGAGCAGTCAATGTCTATCTTCAAAGATACACGTACTCTCGCTTCTAAAGTTGTTGAGATGGTTGATGCTATCCTCAAGGGTGCTGCAGCTCCTGTAAACGACAGAAAGACATATGACAACGGAACAGGTATTATCCCGTCATACCTCTGTGAGCCAGTATTCGGTACAGCAGAAAACTACAAAGAACTCCTGATTGACTCAGGCTATTACACAATGGCTGATATTCAGTAGTCCTTGCTGAGTGTGAAGCTGTCCGCCAAAAACGGACAGCTTCTTTTTTGTGTTTAAGAATTGATTTAAAAACTTTTCTTAAATTGAGATAAAAAACGGAGGCGTAAAATGGCAAAAACATTGCTGGAAATGAAAGACATTGTCAAAACATTCCCAGGTGTTAAGGCATTGAGCGATGTAAACCTGAAGGTTGAAGACGGTGAGATTCATGCGCTCGTCGGTGAAAACGGAGCCGGTAAATCAACCTTGATGAACGTATTAAGTGGTATTTATCCATACGGTACTTATTCCGGAGACATCATCTACGACGGAGAAGTCTGTAAGTTTTCGACAATCAAAGAAAGTGAAGCGAAAGGTATTGTAATCATCCATCAGGAACTTGCTCTTGTTCCATACCTTACAATTGCAGAGAATATGTTCCTTGGAAATGAACGTGGAACTACATTAAGAATTGACTGGGATGAAACCAATGCAAAGGCAGCCGAGTATCTTAAGCTCGTCGGTCTTGAAGAATCACCACAGACACTTATAAAAGATATCGGTGTTGGTAAGCAGCAGCTTGTTGAAATTGCAAAAGCACTCGCAAAGAATGTTAGACTTCTTATTCTGGATGAGCCGACTGCATCTTTGAACGAATCTGAGTCAAAGAACCTTCTCGATTTGCTGAAGAAATTCAAAAAGGAACATGGTCTTACCTCTATCCTTATTTCACATAAAATCGGTGAAGTTTCATACGTATCCGATAAAATTACAATCATCCGCGACGGTAGTGTAGTTGAGACTCTGACAAAGGGCGTGGATGATATTTCTGAAGGACGCATTGTTCAGGGTATGGTCGGACGTACAATAACTGACCGATTCCCGAAGAGAACGCCACATATTGGCGAAGTTGTGTTCGAAGTTAAAAACTGGAATGTTGATCATCCTATTTTCGAAGGTATCAAAGTTTGTAAAGACATCAGCTTTAATCTTAAGAAAGGTGAGGTTCTTGGTATCTCCGGACTTATGGGTGCGGGACGTACAGAGCTTGCGATGAGTATTTTCGGCCACAGTTATGGAAAAAATATTCATGGTGAAGTTTATATACATGGAAAAAAAGTCAACCTTAAGTCTGTAAGGGATGCGATTAACAACAAACTTGCATACGTAACTGAAGACCGCAAGGGAAATGGCCTTATCCTGAGTAACAGTATTGCAATCAATACAACAATGGCAAAAATGGATAAAATCAGCCATCATAACGTGCTTGACAGGGATCTTGAGTTTAAGTATGCGAATGAGTACAAGGAAAAACTTAAGACAAAGTGTCCGAGCGTAAATCAGCTTGTAGGAAACCTTTCCGGAGGTAACCAGCAGAAAGTTCTGCTTAGTAAGTGGATGTTCGCTGACCCGGATATCCTTATCCTTGATGAGCCGACGCGCGGTATCGATGTTGGTGCCAAATACGAGATTTACTGTATTATAAATCAGTTGGTAAGTGAAGGAAAATCTGTAATAATGATTTCTTCTGAACTTCCGGAAGTTCTTGGAATGAGTGACCGCATCTATGTTATGAGTGAAGGAAAAATCGTCGGTGAAATGGACGGTAAAGAAGCTACACAGGAATCTATCATGTCGTGTATCCTTCAATCAGTTAATAAAGAAATAGGAGGCTGATTATGAAAGCAGCTCAGATTAGAGACACATTAAAGAAAAACACAATGCTTATTGCGTTGGTTGTAGTTGCACTGCTGTTTCAGGTTCTGATTACGGCAAACGATAAAGGTTCATTGTTCCATCCAATGAATATCTCAAACCTTATCAGCCAGAACAGTTATGTTCTTGTACTTGCGACAGGTATGCTGCTTTGTATTCTGACCGGTGGTAATATCGACCTTTCTGTAGGATCTGTTGTTGCTCTTGTTGGTGCTGTTGCAGGTATCATGATTGTAAACCATCATATGAACATTTATGCAACGATTTTTGTTTGTATCATCCTTGGTACGGCTATTGGCGCTTGGCAAGCATTCTGGATTGCGTATGTTCGTATTCCACCGTTCATTGTTACTCTTGCTGGTATGCTTTTGTGGCGTGGTATTGCGCAGGTTGTTCTTAATGGTCTTACAATTTCTCCGTTCCCAAAAGAATACAAGAGACTTTTCAACAACTTCATTCCTGGCGATGCAGACAAATCGACAATTTTCCTTGTTACAATGATTGTTGCGACTGTTATCTGTCTTCTTGTTGTTGGCCTTTCAGTTGCAGGACGAATTAAGAAAATCAAGAAGAATTACACTGTTGAGTCAATCGTTGAGTTTATTCTTAAGAATGTAATTCTTTGTGCTGCAATCATCTGGATTGCTAGCCGCCTTGGACAGTATAAAGGTATTCCAGCTGTTCTCATTATTATTTCTGTAATCGTTCTTGTTTATGGTTACATTACGACTAACACGGTTCCTGGTCGTTACTTCTATGCAATGGGTGGTAATGAAAAGGCTGCAAAGCTTTCTGGTATCAATACGAACAATGTTCTGTTCGCTGCGTATACGAACATGGGCTTCCTTTCCGCTGTAGCTGCTCTTATCTGTTGCGCACGTTTCGATTCAGCTTATCCTTCACTTGGTACAAGCTATGAGATGGATGCTATTGGTTCCTGCTTTATCGGTGGTGCTTCAGCATACGGTGGAACTGGTACAGTAACTGGTGCTGTTGTTGGTGCTATCTTTATGGGTGTTTTGAACAATGGTATGTCAATCCTTGGTATTGATGCTAACTGGCAGAAAGCTGTAAAAGGTATCGTTCTTCTTGTAGCAGTTATCTTCGACGTTCTTTCAAAGCAGAAGAAAAGCTCCAAGTAGTATTTAGTTTAGCAAAAAAAATGCTGTCCGTGTGGACAGCATTTTTTTTGCCTTCAATAAGCAGTAAAGTTTGCGAAGCGCAGACAAGGTTCAGCGTCCACAACAATGCTTATATTTCTTTCCAGAACCGCATGGACACGGATCATTGCGACCGACTTTTGGACCTGTGCGAACAACCGTAACGCTTTCACCTTGCCTGCGTGAAGCCATCGGGCTTCTGTCTGCGGCGGCGCGTGCCGCGTTCGCGTCAAAAGACTGCATCGCGTTGTGCTGCGCGTTCATGTTACGAATTACGCCGTGCTGCCTGCTGATCTGTGCATCTTCCGCTGTCTGTACTTTTACGCGGAACACGCGCGAAACAATTGCGTTTCGTATGTCGTCGAGCATATCGTAGAAAATATTGAAACCGTCAATCTTGTATTCAGTGAGCGGGTTCTTTGAG
>JAIKVO010000225.1 GCA_024685655.1 Treponemataceae bacterium | reverse complement strand
GAAGTTTTTCAAGATGGTCAAAAACGTCGCGGCGCATGTCCTGCTCTACACGGTTCCCGAAGACGTGCCCCCAGTATGCGACAAACCAGTTGCAAAACCTGTGTATGCAGAATCCTGCCAAAAGAACAGCGACAAGAATCAGGAACATGCGGAGTTCGTGGTTCGGAATCAATGTATTCAGTGCATAGCGAGAGAACATCGGGAATGCGACATCGATTGCTGCCATAAAAAACGCACACGCCATGTCTGCTATAAAAAGAGCGATGTGCGGCTTGTAATACGAGAAAAAAATCTTAATAGGGCGTTTTGAAAAATCCATGCGGACAGTGTAGCAGAAAAATATGTGTATGTGATAGTGGTCGATTGATGCGTATTGCGGTAGGGGGTGGAGTGGCAGCCCGACAGGGCTGTTCCTTCGTTCCTTTAGGAACGAAGGAATGTAGGCGGAAGCCGGAACCACGAAAGACCCGTTGCGCTAGTTTTGCGTTTGCAAAACTAGCGCAACCGCCCATTTGTTGATTTACTTTTTGCGGAAAACCGGGATGTTGTCTATTGGTGCGGCAACAGTTACGGTGCGTGCGCCTTCAAGGATTTCGCCTGTGTGGATGTTTTCCCAGTGTCCTTTTGGAAGATACACGTCGCGTTCCTGTGCTCCCAGCTTGATGACTGGCGCGACAAGATACTCGCTGCCGAACATGTACTGGTCTTTCAAAAGCCAGCACTGCGAGTCTTCCGGGAACTCGTAGAACATTGCACGCATTGCGGGGCTGCCGTTTTCTGCCGCTTCTTTCATCACTTTTGCGATGTACGGCTTAAGTTTTTCGCGGAGACGTATCTGCGCGGTCATGATTTTTTGCGCTTCTTCGCCGTACGACCAGATTTCGTTGTCGCGACCGGTGAAAAGGTAGCCGCCGCCGTAGCCGCGCTCCGGATCTTTGTCGAGCGGCGGAATGTCGTGCGGGTCGCGGTCGCCGTGAAGCCTCATTACTGGAAGGAACACTCCGAACTCGAACCAGCGCAGAAGCAGCTCTTTGAAAGCCGGGTCGTTGACGTTTCCCCACATAAAGCCGCCGATGTCCGTCGTCCACCACGGAATGCCTGCCAATCCCATGTTAAGTCCCTCTGTTATTGAGTCTGCGAGGCATTCCCATGATGACTGAACGTCACCGTTCCAGAGAACCTGGCTGTATTTTTGGGAGCCGACCCATGCGCAACGCTCCAAATTGACGAAGTTTTTGTGGCCATCGGCTTTCATGCCGTCGTAAAATGCCTGGCTGTAGAGTTTCGGGTAGATGTTCGAGCATTCGAGCGCGGGCCCCATCTGATAGCGGTAGTTACCGAAGTCGTAAACGCTGTAGTCCGGCTCTGCGTTGTCGAGCCAGAATATGTCGATGCCGTAGTCGGCGTAGTTTTTCTTGCAGAGGTTCCACAAGTATTCGCGGGCTTCCGGGTTGGTTGCGTCAAAAGTGAGGCAGTCGCCGTTGAAGTCGTATGTTTGGTTGGAGCCGGACTCGACGCGCACAAGGTAGCCTTTGTCGAGCATTTCGTAATAGTGCGAGCATTTTTTGTCAACGCTCGGCCAGACGGAAACCATCACCTTTGTGCCCATTGCGTGAAGCTCGTCGCACATGGCTTTTGGGGCGGGCCAGTATTCTTTGTCGAAACACCAGTCGCCCTGACGCGGCCAGTGGAAAAAGTCGATTACGATAACGTCCAAGTGGATGCCGAGCTCCTTGTATTTGCGGGCTACGGCAAGAACTTCGTCCTGTGTGCGGTAGCGGAGCTTGCACTGCCAAAAGCCAAGATAATCTTCTGTAAGAACAGGTGCGCGGCCTGTCACGGCTGTAAAGTTTGCTACGATTTCTGCTGGGGTGTCGCCGGCTGTAATCCAGTAGTCCATTTCCTGAGTGCATTCAGCTTTCCATTCTGTAAGGTTTTTCGCGAAATTGACTTGCCCCACAGCCGGATTGTTCCACAAAAAGCCGTATCCGTTGGATGAAAGTGCGAACGGAATGGAAACCTGGCTGTTGCGCTGCGCAAGTTCGAGCGAGCAGCCTTTCATGTCGAGGTAGGGGATGGGGTACTGTCCCATGCCGAAAATCTTTTCGTCGTCATTCGGTTCGAAGCGAACGGTCAGTTTGTATGCGCCGCCGACAATCCCTTTGAATTCGCGGGCAATGACTTTAGTGCAGCACGAGTGTTTTGTCGCGTTCGGGTCATAGCAGCGGAAAAACTCGCGCAAAAGGAGCTTGTCGCCTTTGTAAAAGGAAAGTACGCCGTTCTCGCTGATGCAGGCTTTTATTTTGCCGTTGGTAAGGGTCGCGTCTTTTGGGCTCGCGGCGGTCGCTTCGCCGGAGCTGTCGCCACTGCTGTCGCCGGTGCGATTTTCGTCTGGCAAAGTTATTCGCGTTTCCGCGCATGTCGCGGTTTGGGGAGCGAGCGGCTCTGTAAGTCCGTTATTGCGGTCAAGGAACTTCGGGTTCAGTGTCGAGCGGATTCGAAGACTGTCCTTGCCCCATGGCTCTATGCGGAGCGTTTCGTTTCCTTTTTTGAAGATGATTGCGTTTTTTTCGGCTTTGAGCATTGTTTCCCCCTTGCTTTTTAGTTGCCAACCTCGGCTAGTTTGCGCGTTTGTGGCTTGGTATCTGTGCGGCACAAATTATCTGTCATCGCGCGGCATACCTTGATCAGCCGGATTTGACTGCGTTATATCGCGCGGCGCAAAAAAACGTTCCGGCGTAATTACATCGTGCGATGTTAAAAAAGCCCCGTGAAAAAGATTTCCGGGGCTTCTCTAAAGTTTGTCGCGGCTCACATTGAATTGCGTGCTGTTAATCGCTTGCGCTAAGTATTATGCACAGCACCAGTGAAATGGAGCACCACAACAGGCTTTTAGAACGCTTATTTTGCGCGCTCTACGAATGTTCCGTCACGCGTGTCGATAACGATTTTTTCGTCTGTGTTGCAGAAAAGCGGGACTGAAACTTCAATGCCAGTGTCGAGCGTTGCAGGTTTTGTCGTTTTGCCGCTCGTGTCGCCCTTAACGCCTGGCTCGCAGTATGTGATTGTGCGGACAACATTGATAGGAAGCTTGATACCAACGGCTTTTCCTTCATAGAAAGTGATATCAACGTCGATATCATCATCAGGTGTGATGTAACCTGCGTTGTCACCGATATCATCTTTTGCAAGCTCAAACTGCTCGTATGTTTCCTGATCCATGAATACATATGTGTCACCGTCGATGTAAGAAAGACGCGTTTTGTGGAAGTCAAGGTCAACTTCCTCAAATTTTTCTCCTGAATCAAGACCAAGATCCATCGTCTGACCAGTAACAATGTTCTTTACGCGCAGTTTGCTTACCTGCCCGCCACGACCGGAACGAACTCCAAGAAAACGCTGTACGATAAGAGGAGAACCCTCATACATGAATGCTGTTCCGACTTTTAACTGTGATGTTGCTAACATTTAATCAACCTCTGCTTAGCGATGAGTGTAACGGCTTTAGCCGTGCGTTTGGGAGAAATGCGATTTTCCGCATAACTCACTACCATTCTACACTATTTCTTCTATAAAAGTCATCAGGTGTTCAGCAAGGTTTCCGTTTTTTACGAGGTTTTTACTGAAAGCGCGGAACGATTCGGCCATTTCATCATAATGGGAAAGAATTTTGATGAGCGCGGCTCGGCTGTCGTAGATGCCGTTCGTTGTTGCGGAGTTCTCGTTGGTGCGGGTGCAAATGCCTGTCGTGTTTTGTACGCTGGCAGTGTTTTGTGTTCCGTTTGTGTCGCCGCTGGATGCTGCTTTTTGGGCTTGTTGTTGTGTGGCATTCGGTGCAAAAAACTCGTCACCGTTGTACCACAGCCAGTAATCGCGGATAAGGCGGAAGTTTTCAGCAGAAAAAAATGGCTCCATGCGGTCAAGCAGTGCTTTCACCTTTACAAGATGGTACATTTCGGACTGAGGATAGGCATGCCAAACGAAAGGTTTGCCAGAAAGACATGCGCGTGAAAGCGAATCTTCGCCACGGATGAAAATAAAGTCTGCGTTATAGAGTGTTTCGTCCCATTTGTCCTGGGGCATGAACGGAAGTTTTTCTGGTTCGGGAAGGGAGCCGTTCGGTTTTTGGCAATTGGCGCACTGTGGATGCGCGTTTTCACTTAGATTTTCGCGCTTGACGCACATGTTCCAAGCGGAGGAAAAAGGTGCGTCGGCTTTTCCAGCAGCGACAAGAATGCGAAGATTCGCGGATGCTGTGTGGGCGGTGTTTCGTGTGCATACTGCGCTTTTTGCGGACGCACTAGCGCCAGTCGCTGCGCCAGTCGCAGTTAGGGACGAGCCGTTTACGGCAAAAGTGGCTAGTGCGTCTGCGATTGTCGAGAAATCGCGCTCGTAGCTGAAAACAAGCACAGTGAAAGGTTTTTTGCGGTCATCGGCGGAAAAACTAGAGCCGCATACAACAGGCGCAACGCCACCAGCCAAGTCTGTACTTGTGCGTGTCGGCGTGTCTTTAGTGGAAAACCAAGAGCCGCATACAGAGGGCGCACCGTCCAAAATGAGCCCGCCTGTTTTGTCGGTGAATCCCGGCATAAAATTGACTTTCCTCACTTGTGCCGACCGCGTGAGTGACTGTAGCTTGTGAAATTCATCGGCATACGGTTCCGCTGTAAGATATTCCAGATTTATTATTTGCACGGGTTTTGGGCGCAGGGCTTGAAGCGATTTGTCAAAAAGAATGTCGTCAAGCCACTCCGGGCGACCACATGCGAAACATTCCACAATAACAAGCGGTGGTGTCTCTTCGTACATTTTCCGCCCTTCATCGGCGGCATCCCACTGACAAACTTTCCAACCGCGATGTTCCTGAATATGCTTTGACGTGTCAACGTCCGGAGAAAGCTGGGCGAATGCTTCCAGATTATCTACAATAAGCCTTAGCCCTGCGCCCCCTTCTGGCATGAGCATAGAAAGAGCCTTCGCAAGACGGAACACCACCCCGATGTCGCCGTAGTTATCGACGACCTTGCATAAAAGCGTAATATCAGAATTTTTCAATTTCATATCAAATCCGCACACTAAAATCGCCCAAAAACTCGATAAACACCTGACTCGCGCAATAAAATCGCGCCAAAAACGAAAATTGCGCCAGAGCGAATTATTTCGTGCAGCTCATTTTGTAAAGCTCTTCGGCTGCAATTCTTGTCTTTGCCACAATATCACCGACATTTTTGGGGAAACAGTAGTATAGCGTCTTCATGTCGCCTATGCAAATCATATCGCCAATTTCATACCAGTAATAATCGGAATAAAGACTGTATGAGAATTTTGGTTTCTGAGTGTAATTAAGTTTTCCGTCACATCCTGTAAGCTCAAAACCGTTATTATCGTGGTGAAGATGTCCTGAGCCAACTCGATAAATTGCCTTCATATCTTTCATAACGCAGATATCGACATCCACATCAAGTTTGTATGTACCGCTTTCAAGCTCCTTGCGTATTTGTTCGCGCTCCCATTTATACCAGTCCGGTATGCTCGAAAAATCCGCCACACCGTCCGTTGCTTTCAAAAATCCGTCTTCGGTAAGTTCGTGTTTTTTCCCGCACTGGCCGCACGTTATAAAAATACCCTTGCCGGTCATTTTTCCTTCTGTTCCGCACGAAGGACATTTAAAAAGAACCCTGTTTAAAAAATCAGCGCGGAACGGCTCGTTTACAATCACTTTGTTTTCCTGCTGCCACTTGAAATTGTCGAACATAAATTCTGCCTGTATGCAGCTGTTTATCTCATCTGTGGACATTTTTTGTATATCTTCCGGTGAAAGAAGATACTTCACATCAGCAGAAACGTTTACTTTGCGCACTTGAAGATTGTTGTAAAGCGGGTCGCGCGCAAAAGCTCCGTAAGTTTTGATCATTATAACCGGTACGTTCAAAAGCTTTATGCATTTGCCAAGCGAATCGGGAAGGGGAGTCGCCGTTCCGTCAAAGCTGTAACTCGCTTCCGGGTACATCAATATCGATGTTTTCAGTTTTTCCAATGCATAGCGCATATTCCGTACAAGAGGAACGTCAGTCACGAATTTGTTCGTCGGAATACATCCTATGAGCCGCATCAAAAGCTCTTTGCCCACAAATCCGTCTGATGTGCAGACTATATTGAGCGGCCGCGGAAACATTACAGTCTCGGCAATCTCCAAATCGATGAATGCGGAGTGATTCATCAGAATAAGGCACGGTTCAGTTTTTCCAAGCCTCTCCATGCCGATTTTCCGATATGTGAAATTTGTCGCTTTAAGATCGCTTTTTGCCAGCGTTTTAATAAGGATTCGCCAGAAAAATCCAGGTTTAAGCGGCTTTTTCATTTTGCGACCTGGAAGTTTCTGCACTTCCTCAAATGAAAGATTTTTTACTTTGATTTTCATAGTTCGTATGCGTATTCCGTAACGGAGCAAAGCGCGTCTGTATGCACTCCGTCTTTGTATCGGATTTCGTACTCCTTCACAGTTTGAATATTGCCTGATTTGTCGTAAGTATAAGTTTTTTTTGTGCGGTACGAGTTATACTCTGTTATTTTGGTGAAATCAACGTCGTCTTCGTAGTTGTACGAGGTTTCTTTATAGTATGCGTCGTTGTCATTATATTCCACAAATAGGGATGCAAGAGTTTTCCGTTTTTTGTCGTCATATTCGTAGAATTCAGTTTCTGTCCTGTCTTCGCATTGTGTCTGCATCTTTGTTAAGAGACCGTCTTCACCGTATGCAAATGATGTTGTCGTTCTTGTCGCGAATTGTACAGGCGTTCCTGGTACTTCTCCGAAAAGCACCATCAGCATAAGGATATTTGTATATGTCGTTTTTGACGCACTTCCGTCATCGTTGTATGCATGTTCTTCTATGCTCGTGTTCAGATACGAACCGTCTTCAGTTACTTTATAGTTCAACTTTGATTCCAAAGAGCCGTTCTCATTCCATGCGTACACTGTCTTTTCATCTGCATCCGTAAGCGTATAGAAAAGTTTTCCGTCATCATCGTATTTGAACAACGTTTTTCCAGATTCGCAGCCGGTCTCGTCGTATGTGACAATTTGCGTCAGAACATCATTGCCATTATACATGTATTCATTTGCGAGCGATGTATAGCCGGCTGGATTGTCGTCGGTAGGAGTTGTCCAAGTTTCTGTCTGCACTTCGGCAAGATTTCCGTCATATCGGTATGAAAGCCAGGAGAAAGTTTCTTCGCCGTTCTTGCGAGTTTCCGATGAAACAAGATTACCTTCAGCGTCGAGCCATTTGTCATTGAGCTTTGTCAGCCGTTCCGTGACAATCTCCATTATTCTGCCTTTTTCGTCGGTTGTGCGCTCCGATTTGTACGAGATATCCGTGGTCGGTATATTATCTCTCATCATTGTTACGGAAAGCGGATGCATATACTCTTTGACAGAAGATTCGAAGCCGCTTTCATCGTAAGTTTTTTCGTATCTTGAATACGCGTTGTTGCCTTTTTCTTCTTTTATAAGAATTCCAGACGGATTGAAAACGTAGATTGTCGAACCGTCCTCATTTATCGCGACAGTATTCCCTTTTTCATCCTTTGAATATATCCATCTGGTCATAAGGTCGTTATGACTGTCCGTCCGTTGCATCTCTCGAATTTCACCGTTCTTGTCATAAATATATGTGTCATGGCGCAGAATGGATCCGTTGGTGTTGTACATGATATGATCTTTGAGTGTGCCGTCACGATTGAAAGTTGCTTTTGCCGTGATTGATCCATCCGATGAAGCCGTGAATGAGTCGTTGTCGTATGAGTATTTTGTGCTGTAACCGTCTGAATCTAGCGAGATTCTGCGGCCTTTTGCGTCGTACGCTATTTCAGTCCTGCTCGTGTAGTCAACAGCCTCCGTGTCTGGATTGTAAAGTGTCTTTGTTATTGTCACTTTTTTGACATTTCCGCTGTAACCGTCTGTGGTACGCGTCGATCCTGTATAGCCTGAGAGAGTCTGCGCGTGCGTTGAGAAAATTGCTAGTAATGCGATTGCCAAAATTGTCAGCGTATTTCGGAACGTCATATGTAAAATTATAAAGTGGGGTTAATGAAAAGTAAAGTGAACTTTTTAGAAGCGTTATAATGTCCGATTTTGTGGAAATTCATAAGGGCGGAGAGTGTAGGGAGCGCCCCTGCGCCAAGCGTCCTCGCCCAACTTGTTGCGCTGGGTGTCAGATTTTCTCAGCGATGCTTATAATTCTTTCTTCTGTCACAAGATATTTTACTGGTTTGTCATGTGGCTCGCACGGAACCGTCTCTACGATTTGCATTTGGAATGCGTATCCAACAAGGATTGCATAAGCCGGGACTCTCGCCAAGTAGTTGTCATAATAGCCTTTGCCCTTGCCGAGCCGCGCGCCGCTCATAGAAAAAGCCATTCCCGGCACAAGTATGACGGTTCCTGCGGGAAGCGTTTCCGGCGCAACTTCTTCTAGTTCCGGCAGAGGCTCTTCTATGCCGTAGTTTCCGCTTATCAGCTGTTTTTCTAGCGGATCATCATTGCGAAGCGTCTTGAAAAACATCGACTGGCCGTTTTCAGGAGTGTCGCTCGTCAGCGGAATGGCAATTTTTTTGTTGTCTTGCATCATTTTTTCTATGAGTGAGTGAGTGTCTATTTCAGTTTTGAGCGACACGAAAGCTAGTACTAGCGGCGCGCGGCGGTAAAGCTCCGAATTAAGGAAAAGTTCCGCGGCTTTTTTACTGAATTGTTCGTAAAGTGGAGATTCACAAAAAAGTTTGAGCGTTTTTCTCATGCATGAGCGCAGTTCTTTTTTTTGTTGTAAAATATCGTTAATCTGTGCGTGTCGGCTGCTTTCGGTCAACGGTTGGTCGGCATTTTTTTGTGGAGTCATGTTCATTGCGGCTTTTTCCCAAAAAGCATTTGCTCGTACTGAGCTTTCAATACGATTACGCAGTCTTCTTTCACCGCGTTTTTCCTCACGATATCTTCCGCAAGCGCACGGCAGTTTGGTGCTCCGCATGAACCGCAATCGAGGCCCCCAAGTTGTGTGACAATTTCTTCCATTTGCTGCATTTTTTTCCTCGCGGCTACAAAATCAGTGTCTAAAAGGCGGCCGGGGCGCGGAATAATCGGGTCTGTAAAAAGAAAATTGTCCAGTGTCGGTTGAGCGTGTTTTACCGGTTGTGTAGTTTGTGTCGATTGCGCAGTTTGTGCTGATTGTGCGCCTGCTTGGGGGGCTGTCATGTTTGTGTCTTCGTCTGTAGAAGTTGTCGCCATGCTTGTGTCAGTTTTCGCACTCGCTGTCCACTCATCTGTGTCTGCTCCTACGCCTTTTTTCGCGCTCCGGCGTAATGCAGAAGCCGCTGCTGGAGCCGGAGTTACTGTAAGAGGCCCGCCTAGACAGCCGCCTGTACACGCGCTTATCTCTAAAAAATCAAAATGATCAAACTGACCGTCTTCCGTTTCTTCAAGAATCTTTATTGCCTGCGTAAGTCCGTCAGCATAAAGCCAACGGCAGTCCTCTCCATATTGTTGTAGATGAAGTTCCAGTGCTTCCGCTTCGCCGGCAGCGCGACACCACTGAATATGCGCATTCCTGATTGCCGGGTTGGTTTTGCCGGATGATTCAGTGTTAATCGTGTCGAAAGTTGCGTCGCAAGATGCATCATCTGTGATGTTTTCAGCGCATTTATGAGCCTCTCTTGCCGCATTACCAGCCCCCTTGGTCACAGTTTTTTTCAAAGCCTGCAGCACCGGCAGATACATTGCGTTCATTGCAAATACACCGTCTATCTCCGATTTTGCATAACCGAGCGGCGACCGTGTGACCGTAACTTTCGCGGGGCAAGGCGAAATAAAAAAGATTCCTGCGTCAGGATGAAGTTTCCTTGCTTTACGCGCGGCGTTCTCTGAAGGCGGAATAATCGGCAGAATATGGTCAATCAAGGATGGAAAGCGTATTTGAATCAGTTTTAATATTGCTGGGCATGAAGATGAGATTATCGGAGTTTCGCATTGCCCTGTGTGTCTGTTTTCACGTATGAATTCTGCTGTCGCGCGTGATATTTCGCCCGCCGCGCCGGAAATGTCGTAAACAAAGTCGAAGCCCAGTGTTTTTAGGGCTTCTTTTATTGTGGCTCTTGGCGTACCTTCGCTGAACTGCGCGAAAAATGCCGGCGCAAGAAGAGCGACTTTTGTTTTGTATTTGGAAAGTTCAGAAGCAGGGGAGGTGAGCGCGTATTTTGCCCTGCTCGGACACCTGCGTATGCACTCGCCGCAGTCAATGCAAAGCTGCTCCAATATGTGCGCTTTGCCTCCATGAACTCGGATAGCTTCGACAGGACATGATGTGACGCAGATTGTGCAGCCTTTGCAGTTTTCGTCGCGCAGCTCTACGGAGTGAAAATCTGATTTTCCGTTCATCAACCGCCTCCCTGCGCTACTTTTGCGGTCGAAACTCCGCTATCAACGACACCTGCGGAATTTACCGCGCCGGCTTTACAATTTGCACAAGAAACCGGAGTTTCCGCGCCGACTGCAACCGGTTCTTTTTTTGGTGATAAGTTTATCCGCATCGTGACTGTCGTTCCCACTCCGATTTTGCTGTCTATCGTCATAAAATCGGAGTTCCGTTTCATGTTCGGCAGCCCCATTCCGGCCCCGAAACCAAGCTCCTGCACAATCTGCGGCGCGGTTGAGTATCCTTCTTGCATTGCCTTCTCAATATCCGGAATGCCGTTTCCATGATCTTTCATCACGATTAATATCTCGTCGTCCAGAATATCGATATCAGCCTCTCCGCCACCAGCATGGACGACCATGTTTATTTCCGCCTCGTACATGGCTACGGCAGTCCTTTTTATAATGTCAAAAGGAATGCCAAGCTGCTTCAGCTTTTTTTTCATTTCAGCAGAAGCACTGCCTGCGCAAGAGAAATCATCGCCTGGTACGTCGTAGTGGAAATGCATGATCCGCGTTCAGCCTTTGCGAAAACTATATCTCGCGGACTCCGTAGCCTGTAAGACCTGATGAGTAAAGCTTTCCGCAAGCCGGAAAAAGTGGCAGTTTAGTAGAAAGCAGAATAATCCCAAGCTCTTTAGCCATAGAAATCATCTCTTCCGTAGGCTGTTTGCCGCGAACAAAGCATATCGCGCCTATATCCATGAGATTTGCCGTGCGGATTACCTGAACATTGATAAGACCTGTGAGCAAAAGAACCTGCTCTTTTACGAACGCCATTACGTCGCTCATAAGGTCGGAGCCGCATGCCGATGCGACTTCCAGACCTTGCAGCTGCTCGTTGCATAAAATTTGCGCATCAATTGTTTGCGCTACCTGTGTGATTGTCATGCAACAATGATAGCACGATTTCCAGTACTAGGCAAATTTTTCGTCCAGACAGGCGGGAACAAAATTGGGCGCGCCGCAACCAAGGTTGCGTCAGGCTTTTCGCACTTACGCGCTAACC
>JAIKVO010000190.1 GCA_024685655.1 Treponemataceae bacterium | reverse complement strand
GTTTGTGGCAAGGGAACTAATTTATATGCCGCTATCGCGGCTGCCACAAACAGAGTATTTTTGCTCCCACACTACGTTCCTTTTTGTCATTTTTTCGGGAACTTCTCGAATTCATCTTTTAATGACATTTCTTCAAGTTTTGTATAAATTGACGGTTCGCGCGTATCTAATACAGAAAAACGAGGAGGATATACAATGCTATTGTGAGCTTGTATCTCATCCGCAAGTGATAGCGAATCTGATATTTTTTCGTAGTATTTTCCTGCGGCCATTACATTTCCGTTGCTTCCGAAAACATTTCCATCTGGGAGAGAAGCAACTATTTCAGGATGTCTTATGACGGGCTTTCTACCATTGATGCATTTGTATGTGTACGAGCCAATTTTTGTGAATTCAGGAACCGACACAGTTTTTCCATCAGAAAGTATGATAGATGCCTGTATGTCGCTGTATTCACAATCTGTAAGCCAATAATGAATCCGCAGAATTTCGGAAACTGAGCCCTCTTCGCTATAAAACACGCAGTAGCCGTACAGGCTTTCTTTACGATAAGGCGGATTTAGCGATATTTCTTTCATATTTCCGGCAGGCAGCCAGAAATCGCATTTTATTTCAGATTCAGGATTCACCACAACATCATAGCGAATCCAAAAATCTGTATATAGCTTGTCGTTTATATTTACGACACAAAACGGCTCACTGTCTTTTTCAAACGAATATTCACCATCGTAGTAAAACGAATAGAAAAGCTTGTAAACGCCTTTATCCGGCTCGTTTTCATCTGAAATAATGATGAACTTATTCGAGTTCTCATATATGCCTGGACTTGGTAAACAATTATCGACGGCAAACATACGTAAGCAAGAGAACATAACGAGCATCAGAAAAAAAAGATTTCTTTTCCGTATTCCCATATTGCGATTATCGGAAACTTACATTTTTTTCAAAAGCACTGCACATTTTTTTTGCACACAAGGTTACTCAAATAATTCAGCGATTTTATCTTTATAAATATCCGCAACTTTGTGGCGCATGAATTCCTGTTTTGCAGAAAGTTCCCTACCAATTTCAAATGACTTATCAAGGATTACGAACCTGAATATTCTTTCACATGGTCTGAATCCGTTTGAAGCAGATACAATCGTATCTATTTCACAGCGTATCAAATCTTCAATCTCAGGACGCATAATAAGCTCCTCATAATCTTTGCACGCAATATTACGTTCCTCTGCATAAGCCATAATGTTTGCTTTTGAACCGACAATAAGAGCTGCCAAAAACTTTTCGTCCTGACCGAATACCACAGCAGTTTCTATGAAAGGGCTTCCGCACAGCGCTGTTTCTATTCCCAGCGGCTCAATGTTCTCGCCATTCTGCAAGACAATAGTATCTTTTGCCCTTCCTGTAATTTTAATCTCGTAATCGTAGGTGAGTTTACCAAGATCACCCGTATTGAGCCATCCGTCTTTATCGATTACACCGGCTGTAAGTTCAGGCTGTTTATAGTATCCCTTCATGATTTGGTCACCACGCGCAAGAACAAGGCCTGTTTCACCCGGCTTAAGCGGCTCAGAAGATGCTGGTACTCCGTTTTTCTCTGCCACAATCTTTAGTTCGGCAGACGGATATATCTCACCGACACAACCAGGACGTGGCTTGTGAATATTTCTAACAGAAAGCACAGGGGCGGCTTCCGTAATACCGTAACCTTCGAGAAGCTTGAAACCGATAGCCCTGTAAAAGCAGTCTGTCTCATGCTGCAACGCACCGCCGCCTGAAATAGCTGCCGTTATGCGTCCGCCAAGTTTTTCGCGGATTTTGCGATACACAAGAAGTTCTCCTAGCGCATGCAACGGCCAAAGTGCAATAAAAGGCATTATTCCTATTACAAAATCGAATATTCGCGGTCTATAAGTGAAGCGGCATGCACAACCTGTTATATGCTCTTTTGCCCACGCGTATTTTGTGCCTATGGAAATAAAAAAGCTAAAAAGCTTGTATTTTATGCCGCCTTCTTTTTTCATTGTACGGTTCACGCCTTTGGCGAGCGATTCCCACAGACGCGGCACGCCGCACATCCACTGCGGCCGTATTTTCGCAAAATCGGCGAGCATTATGGAAGAAACCGGCTTTGAATAAGCAATGCCGCTTTTAAGAGTGAGCGCCATATATTCAAGACATCTTTCAAAACTGTGCCACACCGGAAGCACAGTTAGCCACATATCGCCCGGTTTCACCGTAAGAATATGATGAACCACTTCCATTTGTGCCATATAATTTCTGTGTGTCAGCATGACTCCTTTCGGAATTCCGGTAGTTCCTGACGTAAACAGAATTGTCGCCAAATCGCTTCCTTTTGTTTCTTCCATTTCTTTTTCTACGAAATCTTTTTTTCCGGGAATTTCGTAAAGCTTATGACCTTTTTCAAGAAGTTCGTTAAACAAACAGACAGTAATACCGAATGAACTTGCTTTTTGCACAGTATCTTCTGAAGGAGCATTAAAAAAGACTGCTGTTTCCAAAACCGGCACGTTTTCTTTTTTCTCTACTGCTTTATTGAATTGTCTCTCATTTTCAAATACAGCTACCTTGCATTCCGAAAATGACAAGATGTATTGAAGCTCGGAAGCCATGGAATCGCAGCCTCTAGGAACATCAGCTGCTCCAAGAGAAAGGACTGCCAAATCTGTCAAAAGCCATTCACGGCAATTATCTGAGAACAGCGCCACATGATCATTGCGTTTAATGCCGATTTCTGAAAAAGCAAGCGCAAGCGATACAAAATCCTTATAAACTTGAGCAAATGAATAGTATATGAACTTACCATCCTGATCTTTTGACGCCTGTGCACATAAATCAGGACACAACTCTGCTCTTTGCCTGACCATTAACGGAATATTTTGAGGTAATGTTCTATCTGGTTCTCTTCTATTTTTTTTCATTTTTTTTCCTTAATAAAAACTTGTAATCGAAAATCCAAACTGTCAGAAGAATTTCTGCTGTATTCTAACATTTTTTTAGATTTTGTCAAACTTATTCTCAAACCGGTTAATCCTCGGTAATATAGTCAGCTTTAGTCGTTGGAGTGATTTGTAACATTATCAAAATATAATTGTCTATTTTATTGAATAATAAAACCTATTTATATTTTTACTAATTAACCGGAGGTAATATGAAAAAGTTTTTCTCAATCAATATAATTATTTTGCTTTTTTTAATCGGAATGATATATGCCCAACCGTCAAAAATTAAAATGACAAACGCAAGACTTTCCGAACTTTCCGTAGAAGTTGAAGTCATGGGAAATATCGCCACTACAAAACTCGATATGATTTTTGTGAATGAAACGAACCGAATTCTTGAAGGAGAGTTTGAATTTCCCCTTGGCGAAGGTGAAACCGTAACAGGCTATGCGCTCGACATAAACGGAAAGATGCGGCAGGGTGTCGTTGTAGAAAAAGATAAAGGCCGTCAGGTATTTGAGACTATTGTCAGGCAGAATGTAGACCCCGGTCTTATTGAAAAAACATCAGGAAACAACTTCAAAACACGAATATATCCGCTTCCTGCAAATGGCAGCCGCCACGTTCAGATTACATATCAGAGCAGGCTTTTGCAAACTGAAAAAAACGCGGATTCGGCTTCCGATTCTGCAGTTTCCTCGGGTTCGGCTTCAGGAACTGGGGCAGGCGCGACTTCCGGCGTAACAGCTGGCACCGACAGGAAATACGTTTACTCTGCTCTTCCATCTGGAAAACTTGATTCATTCAGTTTCAGAATAACAGTTCGTAGACCAGATTCCAAGCTAAACGCGACATTGCAAAACGGAAACAGAATACAGTCTTTTTCCTTTACTGACAGTACATCGGGCTATACAGGAAGTTTCACACAAAAGAACGTGACGCTTACGCAACCGTTCGAGTTTGTTATACCGCAGGGTATGCTTACTGGCGGTGCCATTGTTTCAGGAGCGAACGGCATAGCAAACACAGGCGCAACGAGCTCTAGCGCGACAAACGACTCTGGTGCAACCGCGCAAATTCCAGTTTACACGCAGGACATTGGCAAAGACACGTATTTTTATTATTTTCTGCCAATAAACGGAACAGAACAGCCGAAAAAACTGCCAGAAAAACTCACAATCTGGTGGGATATTTCTTCTTCCGGTGCAAAACGCAACATCGAATCGGAACTTAACATTCTATGCGAATATGTAAAGAAGCTAAAAAATCCGACAGTAACAGTTTATCCGTTCTGCAATGAACTTCATGAAGCGCATGTATTTAAAATCAAGACAGAAAAAGATATTTCCTTCCTTGAAACTTTCATTCGCTCGCTTGATTATGACGGTGCGACAAAACTTGATTATGACTTTACTAATTTCGGCGGTGATGAGATTCTTGTGTTTACTGACGGTATTGGAAACTGGACGGATCCCGCTGTTACGAATGTTGCTCAGGTTGCTTCAGAGGCGAAAAGCGGCATATCAAACGCTTCTCTTGCACAAAACATAACAAATGCCGCGCCAAGCGACTCCTCTTTACCGTCTGTTTATACAATCAATTCATCTTCCAGCGCTGATCACGCATGGCTTTCCAGTACAGCGCAAAAGAACGGCGGACAGTACATAAATCTTTGTTCAACGACATGTAACGATGCGCTCAAACTATTAACAAACAGTCCGTACCGTCTTATAAAAGCCGAATACGACAAAACCGCAGTAACGGAAATCTATCCGGAAAACAGCGTGAGTGTAAAATCAGATTTTGAGATTTCTGGCATTCTTAAAAAGAAAGAGGCCGTTATTACGCTTTTCTTTGGACACGGAAACACAATAGAAAAATCAGAGAAAGTCAACCTAAGCATAAGCGACGGCGTTATTTCAAACCATGTAGCAAGACAATGGGCATCCATGAAGATAGATGCTCTTTCGGCAGACTACGAACGCAATAAGACAGAAATAACGGAACTTGCAAAGAGCTTCGGCATTGTCACACAAGATACCTCTCTTATAGTGCTTGACACCGTTCAGGATTATGTGCGTTACGGAATAGTTCCTCCTGACGATTTAAAAGAAGAATACAACAGACTCGTCGGTTCTCAGGGTAGCACGAACACTGCCTTTAAACCTCAGACAGACTCAAATGACAAAACCATTCCGTCTTCTGTTTACAAGCATTTCGAGGAATTCCGAAAATGGTGGAACACAACGCCAGAAGAATTCAAAGCCCAAAAGCAAGCTTTAAAAAAGCAAAATGAAATGAGGGAGACGACAGGAGCCATAGCGCCTATAGACAGGGCGTTTGCACCGGAACCAGTTTTCGCAGAACAAAGTTTCATGGCAATGGACGCAAGCGATGCAATCGTTGCTATGCGCGAACCCGCTGCCCCCACAGCCTATACAAACAGCACAAACAACGCGACCGATACATCATCCGTGAACTTTGCCAGCTCTTCTACCAACCCTGCACAGTCTTCGATACAACTTCAGGCATGGTCGCCAAACGCAGAATATCTTTCTGTTTTGAAGCGCACCCCTAAAGCCCAGATGTACACAAAGTATCTGGAGCTAAAAAAAGAATACAGCTCCTCGCCTTCTTTCTATATGGAAGTCTCCGACTACTTTGTTGAAGAAGATTTGCAGTCCGAAAGCATACGTATTCTCTCGAACCTTGCGGAGCTTAACTTGGAGAACACTGACATTCTCCGTGCGTTGGTGAACAAACTTGTGGAACACGACAACTACGCACTTGCTGTTCCTGTTTTCGAAAAACTCGTTCAGCTGAAACCGGAGATTCCACAATTCCACCGTGATCTGGGCATGGCTTACAGTCTTGCAGGCGAAAAGCAAAAAGCCGTGGACACGCTTTATTCAGTAGCGTATAAAAAATGGGACAGTCGCTTTGACGAAGTACAACAGATTGCGCTGAACGACATGAACGCAATAATCGCAGAGTGCCAACGAAACGGGATCGCGCTTGATTTAGCGCAAATTGACAATCAGCTTATCCAGAATTTTGACGTTGATGTTCGTATAATCCTTACATGGAATACCGATGACTGCGACATAGATTTGTGGGTTACAGACAAAGACGGTGAGAAATGCTACTACGGCAACAGGCTTACAGCAAATGGTGGCCGGCTTTCGCGAGATTTTACGCAGGGATACGGTCCAGAAGAGTTCTGTATCCATACTTCTCCAGGCGGAAAATTCATGATTCAGGCAAACTACTTTGCGAATCATCAGCAAAAACTGCTACAGCCAGTCTCTGTTCAAGCAGAGGTTTACACAAACTTTGGACGCGAAAACCAAAAACGCCAAGTACTCACGCTTGAACTTAAAGATAATAAAGAAACGTTCCTTATCGGGACAGTGGAATAGACAACCACGTCGCAATAATACGAAACGCTTTTATTCAAGCTCGAATACGACTGAAACAGATGCTGTAATAGCATCCGTGCCGGCTGATATCATCGTCGAATTCGATGCTGTCACCATTTTCGCATCCATAATCTCGCGTGTGGCTGAATATCCGCCAGAGTTTTCCATAATCGTGATAACTTTTCCAAGCTTGCACCCGGCTTCTTTCGCAAAGAGTTCTGCTTTTTCCTTTGCCTGTTGGAATGCCAAGACCCTTGCCTCATCAAGAGCATCCTTAGAATCTTTTACAAGAAACGAAATACCGTTCATCCTGTTCACACCCGCAGCAACCGCGGTATCAATCACAATCCCGGATTTATCGACATCATAAAGCATTATCACAATATCGTTCGAAGTCACATAATCACCAGGCTCACTTTTTCCGTCTTTATAAATACTTTCCTGATATAAATTATAGTTCGATGTCGATATATTCTTTTCATCGATACCAACCTTTTTGAGCGCATCATAAACCTTGTTCATTTTTGAGGCATTTTCCTGAACTGATTTAAGCGCAGAAGAGTTTTTTGTGATAACAGAAAAAGTCAATTTGGCCGTGTCTGCTGGTATCCTTACAGAACCAGAACCTGTAACAGAGATAGTACGAGTATCATTCTGTGAGTACACACAAAAAGCACATACAACTAAAACAAAAAAAACAAGGATAATTTTTTTCACGATTATTCTCCTATAAAAATATAATTGATACAAAAATCCGTCTGGAAAAAATCATTTTTCCGAACTTTCACAATTATAACAAATACATCATCGATAAGTTTCGTTGATTTCTCAGTATTTATCACTATGGGGAATCAATAAAACTCACCTTGTTATTTATTTTAATAAACTATAGTTCGGAAGGAAAAAACATTGAATTCGTTTTTTATTGACGTTCAATTTTTGCACTATTATATTTTCATTATGAATGTTTTGATTTTATCTTGCAACACAGGAGCTGGTCATAATTCGGCTGCAAAAGCTATCAAAGAAACACTTGATAACCACGGACACACTTGTATCATAATGGATGCATTGGCATTCGGGGGGCAGAAAGCTTCGGATCTTGTTTGTGATGCATACATTGAGATGGTAAAAAAAGCCCCCAAGTTATTTGGTGAAATTTATAAGATTGGAAACAGGATCGGGCAACTTAATCAAGAAACAACAAAAATACGCTCTCCAGTTTACTATGTCAATAAACTTTATACAAATGCACTTGAAGAATATATCAATCAGAATAATTTTGATGCTGTCATTTGCGTTCATATATTCGCCGCTGAAGCAATGACAAGTCTAAAAAAGCATAACAGAATAAATATTCCTTTCTACTTTGTAGCAACAGATTACTACTGTGCCCCGATGGTAGAGGAAACATTGCCAAATACAATTTTTATTGCTCATAAAGACAGCACTTTCTCATATCTTAATCACGGAATAGACAAAAATCTGATTGTTCCGACAGGTATTCCAGTCTCAAAGAGGTTTCTAATCAAGAAAGATAAGGCAGAAACTCGCAGAGAACTTGGTTTCAACGATGATGATGAGATTTTCCTGTTAATGAGCGGCAGTATGGGATTCGGAGATTTGCTGAATACGACTCGTTATATTCTTACAAACGGCACTCCAGACACAAAAATTGTTGCAATCACCGGACATAACGAGGAACTTTACAAAGAGTTCGAAACTTCTTTCAAAGACGATCCACGACTTGTTCTTATTGGATTTACAGACAAAGTTTCTGATTATATGGATGCGTGTGATGTTCTGCTGACAAAACCGGGCGGACTTTCCAGCACAGAGGCTTTGGCAAAAGGAATTGCGATCGTCCATACAGCGCCTATTCCAGGGTGTGAATCCGAGAACGTTCAGTTCTTCATGGAGCATCATCTTTCGGTCTGTGCAAAAGAAGCTTCTGATGCCGGAAGGCTTGCAATTGCGGTTATGAACGACAAATTCTTGCAGGAGCAACTTTTAAAAGCTCAGGAGCACTACAAATGCGAGGGATCAGCAGAGAAAATCGCAAGATATATTGAGTCCGACGCTGAAAAGATGCATAATGTGTAAAACTTGTCGCAAGTTTTAGCGGCACAAAACAGCAGGATAATATGCGTCTGATTTTTATACGCCACGGTGATCCCGATTACGAGCATGACACCATTACAGAGAAAGGCAAGCGAGAGGTCGAGCTTCTGACAAAGCGTGTCGCTAAATGGAAAAATATCGCAAAGATTTATATATCGCCTATGGGTCGTGCGCAGGCAACGGCGGCTCCTTCGCTAAAGGCGCTTGGCATGGACGCAGTTACTTGTGAATGGTTGCAGGAGTTTTACTACCACACAACCTACCCGCTTGACGTTAAGGACAAAACAAAAGCCGGCAAAAGCACCATGTGCTGGGATTTGATGCCTGAGTATTTCTTTTCTGATAAGGATTTCTTTAACAAAGACAAGTGGATGCGCACTGATTTTATGAAAGGCGGTGATATTGCATCAAAGTATAAAATGGTTTGCGACGGTATAGACGGAGTTCTTGCTGAATATGGCTATATAAGGAACGAACAGGGGTTTTATGATGTGAAGGAGCCTGTTCCGAACCATAACTGGAGCGAGCCGATAGACCTCTATCATCTAAAGTCGGTGAAAGACGACTACCCGGAAGAAAAGACGCTTGTTTTTTTCTGTCATCTTGGGGTTATGTTCACGATTATTGCGCATTTTTCGGGGATGTCACCGATGCAATTGTGGCAGGGATTTTTCGTCGCCCCCACATCAATAACAGTTGTAAACAGCGAGGAAAGGCTTCCCGGCCAGGCTTTTTTCCGCGTGGAGCGGCTTGGCGATGTAAATCATCTTATAAACGGTGGCGAGCCGATATCGTCATCAGGCTACTTTGCAGACGTGCTTTCTGAATAACTTTCGAACTTTTCTGCTTCCTAAACTTATTTTTTTCTAGACAAAAAAAACGTCCTTTTGATATACTTTATTCAGTCTACTAAGGAGGACATGAAAAAATGAGGAAAGTTCTATATCTTTTTCTTTTGGTTGCAGCCGCACTTTGTGTTTTCAGCTGCTCTGGCAACAAAAAGAATGTTGTAAAAATCGGCGTTTACGAACCAGCATCCGGTGATAACGGCGCTGGTGGTAAGCAGGAAACACTTGGTGTTCAGTATGCTAACAAGCTTACTCCTACAGTTGAAATTGGCGGAAAAGAGTATCAGGTTCAGCTTGAGATTGTTGATAACGAATCTTCAAACGACAAAGCTGTAACAGCAGCTTCTGAGCTCGTAAGCAAGGGTGTTTCAGTTGTACTCGGCTCATACGGTTCTGGAGTTTCTATCGCAGCAAGCGATACGTTCGCAAATGCTGATATTCCTGCAATCGGTATTACTTGTACGAACCCACAGGTTACACAGGGTAACAGCCATTACTTCCGCATCTGCTTCCTCGATCCGTTCCAGGGAACAGTTCTTGCAAACTTCGCAAATGACAACTTCAAGGCAAAGAAAGCTTATTGTTTAGCAAAACTAGGAGATGACTACTCTGTTGGTCTTTGCAACTATTTTATTGAAGCTTTCAAGAAATTGGGCGGAGAAATTGTATTCGAGACATTCCCAGAAGGAACAAGCGATTTTGCAGCTTACGTTGCAAACGCAAAGAATCAGGGCGCAGACGTTTTCTTCTCTCCAGTTTCAATTGAAGCAGCAGCACTCATCATTGAACAGGCAAATACACAGGGACTTTCTGTTCCGATTCTTGCCGGTGATACATGGGATTCCAACGTTGTTCTTGCAGCGGCAAAAGGCTCTAGCGTAAAAGTTTACGTTACTACATTCTTTGTTGAAGGTAGTACAGATAAGAATGTTGTTGATTTCGTAAACGGCTTCCGTAACTACATTAACACAGACGCAACAGCAAAGACGAACAACGGTGGAGACGATGAGATTTCTGCTGTTTCAGCTATGGGATTTGATGCATACTACACAGCACTTGAAGCTTTGAAAAAGGCTGGCTCAACAAATGGTGCAGACGTAATTAAAGCATTGCCTTCCACAAAATATACTGGAGTTTCTGGCGTTATCGAATTTGACGCGACAGGAGATGCAAAACGCGATGTTGCGTACGTTAAGCAAGTTGACAACGCAACAGGTAAATGGAAGTTCATAGCAGTTCAGCGTGTAAAATAGTTCGAAATTCGAGTTTTACATTCTTTAACAAAATAGCTGCTTCCGCCGGGTTTTGCTCCGGAGATGCGGCTATTTTGTTTAATCCACGAATAGGATAGAAAAATGCAGTTTATTAGTACAAATCTTCCTTATATATTGGCCGGTATTTCTACAGGTGGTCAGTATGCACTTATCGCCATTGGCTACACAATGGTTTACGGTATTCTTCGCCTTATCAATTTCGCACACGGCGACGTTTTTATGGCTGCAGGCCTTATCTTAATCTATTCATACACAGCCTTCCCATTGTACGTATCAATACCTCTTACTATTATTTTCACAGTTCTGCTTGGTTTTGCAGTCGAGCGCATTGCATACAAACCTTTGCGGAACGCACCTAGAATGAGTATTATGATTTCTGCAATCGGTATGTCTTATTTATTGCAGAATCTTGCATTATATATTACAGGCGGTCTTACGAAATACTACCCGACAATTCCGTGGATCAGCGACTCAATAGAGATTATGGGAAGCATGACTAAACGGGTAACTATAATCACTCCAATTCTTACGATTCTTCTTGTAGTTGCCCTTGTTATGCTTATAAAGCACACAAAAATCGGAATGGCAATGCGCGCTGTCTCAAAAGATTTTGAGACAGCCCAAATTATGGGTATCAAGCTCGATGCCGTTATAAGCATGACGTTTATAATCGGGTCATTCTTGGCAGCGATTGGGTCAATTTTGTTTTTCTCGAACTACACAGGCGTTACACCTACAGTCGGCGCTATGCCTGGTTTAAAAGCGTTCGTAGCTGCTGTTTTCGGCGGAATTGGCTCCATTCCTGGCGCAGTTATAGGCGCATTCATAATCGGTATATGCGAGAACATCATAAAAGGTCTTGGTTGGACAACGTTCAGCGATGCTTTCACTTTTGTTCTTCTTATAATTGTTCTTATGTTCATGCCGACCGGACTCTTCGGCGAAAAAGCAACGGATAAAGTGTAATAGCGGAGGCTTGAAATCAAAATGGAAAACAAGATAATTGACATAAAAAAACGAAAGAATTTGATAATCGGCTTTTCTTTGCTCGCTTTGCTTTTTATTGTAATAGCTATCTTGGAGCAGATTCTTCCCCGGACTTCAATGTTGTTCACCGTTCTCAAAAAAGGTGCAATTTACGCACTTGTCGCAGTTTCAATGAACCTTTTGAACGGATTTACAGGACTTTTCTCACTCGGACAGGCAGGTTTCATGCTGCTTGGTGCATATACATACGGCATTTTCACAATTCCGCAGGATCAGCGCATTACAGTTTACCAATACTTTGACGGCGGAATTATCCAATTCGCGCTGCCTGTCGTTGTGGCACTGATTCTTGCCGGCTTGGTCGCGGCTTTGTTTGCATTTTTGATCGGACTTCCTGTTCTAAAACTTAAGTCCGACTATCTTGCAATCGCGACGCTCGGTTTTGCTGAAATCATACGTGCAATCTTCCAGTGGGACAAACTTGGCGTCATAACGAACGGTTCTAACCTTTTGCGCAAATATCCGATTTTTAAGAGCACGCTTTTCCCATTCGCTGTTTCTGGCATTTGTATCGCGATAATCGTACTTCTTATCAACTCCACATACGGAAGAGCTTTCAAAGCAATCCGCGACGATGAAGTTGCAGCCGAAGCTATGGGAATAAACCTTGCACACCACAAGCGGCTTGCATTTATCATAAGCTCGTTTTTCGCCGGCATTTCTGGTGCTTTGCTCGCCATGTTCCAGACAACGATTCAAGCAAATCAGTTCAAGTCCGCTATGACTTACGAGATTCTTCTTATAGTCGTTATCGGCGGAATCGGCTCTGTTACAGGAAGCTGTATATCATCATTCTTGTTCATTGCGTGCTCAGAATGGTGGCTCCGTTTCTTGGACAACGCAAACACTTACATAGGCAGCTGGCATGTTCCGTTATTGCGCCCAGGTTTCCGAAAAGTCGTATTCTCTATAGTCATCATGATTATCGTTCTTTTTTACCAGAAAGGAATTATGGGCGAAAAAGAGTTCTCCATATCGGGAATAATCAAGTTTTTCAAAGGCATTCCTAAGAAATTCGCTGCCAAAAAACTTGCTGCTAAGAAAAACACCGAAAGCAAAGGAGAATCAAAATGAGCGAAAATGTTTTGAAGCTTCAGGATGTTACGATGCAGTTCGGCGGTGTTGTTGCTGTAAACTCGCTTTCTTTGGAAGTCAATAAAGGTGAAATTGTATCGCTTATTGGACCGAACGGTGCCGGAAAAACAACAGCGTTCAACGTAATTACTGGTGTTTATGCGCCAACGAACGGAGCCGTCTATTTTAACGGCAAGCAGATTATTGAAAACTTTCCTTCTGGAAAGATGAAAAAGCTTTATGCTGGCACAGATAACGGAAAGTATACAAAACGCATTGAGCCTTCACCAGACAAGATAACAAAGCTCGGCATTGCGCGAACATTTCAGAATATCAGGCTTTGGAAGAGCCAGACAGTTTTTGATAATGTTCTCATAGCAAAGCATTTGCGGCGCACGAGCAACATTTTTACAGCGACGTTCAGACTCAATTGGGCGGAAGAAAAGCGCCAGAGAGAAGAAACAGCCGAGCTTTTGAAAATTCTTGGGCTTTATGACGTAAAAGATGAGATTTGTACATCACTCCCCTACGGTTTGCAGCGCCGCCTTGAAATAGCTAGAGCTTTGGCAACAGAGCCTTCGCTTCTTCTGCTTGACGAGCCAGCCGCTGGTATGAATCCACAGGAAACAGACGAGCTGACGGCGTTCATCGGAAAAATCCGCGATGATTTTAAGCTTACTGTCTTTATGATTGAGCATCACATGGATCTTGTTATGAATATTTCCGACAGAATTTATGTTCTCAATTTTGGTGCACTCATTGCACACGGAACCCCGGAAGAAATTCAGAATAATCCTGAGGTTATAGCTGCTTATCTGGGTGAAAGCGAGGAATAGAAACATGCTTAAAATAAAAGATTTGAACGTATCTTATGGCGGAATAAAAGCATTACAGGGAATTAATCTTGAAGTTCCCGAAAAGAAAATAGTAACACTTATCGGGGCAAACGGAGCCGGAAAATCAACGCTTTTACGCACAATAAGCGGGCTTGTGAAAGCACAGTCCGGCTCTATTCTTGTGAATGGCAAGGAAATTCTCGGTCTGCCGATTAACAAGATTTGCAAAGAAGGTATTGCGCTTGTGCCGGAAGGACGCAAAGTTTTTACAGATTTGTCAGTTCAAGAGAATCTTAAGATAGGCGCATATCTCAGAAAAGACAAGAAAGAGATTGAGAAGGATTTGGAATGGGTTTACGAGCTTTTTCCGCGTCTAAAGGAGCGTCACTGGCAATATGCAGGAACTCTTTCTGGCGGTGAGCAGCAGATGCTTGCCGTAGGCCGCGCACTTATGAGCCGCCCTAGCCTTATGATGATGGATGAGCCCTCGCTAGGTCTTGCACCGCTTATCGTGCAGCAGATTTTCAGCATCATAAAAGAGATAAACAACAAGGGCGTTACAATCCTGCTTATTGAACAGAATGCGAACATGGCGCTTAAAACAGCGGATATAGCTTATGTAATAGAGACAGGAAACATCGTGCTTTCTGGAAGCGGTAAAGAACTTCTTGAAAACGATACGGTGAAAGAAGCGTACTTGGGAAAATCGCGGAAAAATTAAAATCCTAAATCCCATTTTCAAAACAACGAAGCTCTCGACAAGAATCAGCACGTAGAGACAAGGTTGTGCGTACAAGGTTTTTGACTTGCGAAAGCACATGCTTTCGCTCGCACGCACAAATAGTCTCTTGTGCTGAACCTTGTCTACGCTTCGTTTTTTATAAATTACCTTTTCAAATCTGTTTTTTCGCGATTTTATGCCGTGTGACTTTTTAGTTAAGCGGCTTTTTTTTCGCGATTTGCAAAAAAAAAGAATTTTTTTTAATTACCTATTGACACAGTAGGTTTGTAATGATATAAATAACATATAAAACCTACTTGAACCATAGGTTGAATACTGACGATTTACAAATATCACTAATAAGGAGGACAGAAAATGACCGTGTATTTTGAAAAACTCGTTCGTGCCAATTTCCGCTTTGGACGGATGCGCTCCTGTTGCTGTCCTCTTACCACAAATCCAGCTTGTGCTGGATAAATTATTTTACATTGCGGAAACGTGGGCAATTCGCTGCTACCGCAAAAACTTAGGCGCAACTACATAAGCGCGCAACAAACTTTTAACAGGAGCAATTTTATGTCAAACGCAAATAAACTTCATTTCGAAACTTTACAGTTACATGTAGGTCAGGAACAGGCTGACCCAACAACAGATTCTCGCGCAGTACCTATTTATCAGACAGCAGCATACGTTTTCCACAATGCGGCACATGCCGCCGCACGCTTCGGACTTGCCGATGCCGGTAACATTTACGGACGCCTTACAAACACAACACAGGGCGTTTTTGAAGAGCGTGTCGCAGCACTTGAAGGAGGCGTTGCCGGGCTTGCGGTAGCAAGCGGAGCCGCCGCCATCACTTATGCATTCCAGAACATCGCCGGACAGGGTGATCACATTGTAAGCTCAAAGACAATTTACGGCGGTACATACAACCTTCTAGCACACACACTTGCCGGTTTCGGTATTGAAACAACATTCGTAGACGGAAACAATGTGTCGAACTTCGAAAAGGCCATAAAGCCCAACACAAAGGCGGTCTTTATCGAAACACTCGGAAATCCGAACTCGGACATCCTTGATGTAGAAAAAATCGCGGAAATTGCTCACAAAAACAAGATTCCGCTTATCGTGGACAACACTTTTGGAACGCCATTCCTTTTCCGCCCTATCGAGCACGGCGCGGATATAGTCGTACATTCAGCGACAAAATTCATCGGGGGTCACGGAACATCGCTCGGAGGAGTAATCGTTGACAGCGGTAAGTTCGATTGGAAAGCAAGCGGCAAATTCCCGCTTCTTACAGACGGAGATCCAAGCTACCACGGCGTAAAGTTCACAGAAGCTGTTGGAGCCGCCGCCTACGTAACAAGAATCCGCGCTGTTATTTTGCGCGACACAGGTGCTACATTGAGTCCGTTCAATGCATTTATCCTTCTTCAGGGATTGGAAACACTCAGTCTGCGTCTTGAACGTCATATATCGAATGCACTCAAAGTTGTTGAATATCTTAGCAAGCATCCCCAGGTTGAAAAAGTGAATCATCCTGTTCTTGAAAGCCATCCGCAGCACGCACTTTACAAGAAATACTTCCCGCTTGGCGCAGGCTCCATCTTTACTTTCGAAATAAAAGGCGGAAAAGAAGCTGCATGGAAATTCATCGACAACCTTAAGATTTTCAGTTTGCTCGCAAACGTTGCAGATGTTAAGTCTCTCGTTATTCACCCTGCGACAACGACACACAGCCAGCTTTCAGAAGCCGAGCTTGCAGAACAGGGCATAACACAGAGCACAATACGCCTTTCAATCGGTACAGAGCATATTGATGATATTATCGCAGACCTTGATAATGCGTTCAAAGCGGCAAAATAGCTCTTCGGAAATAAAAAAGCCGTGAGTTTCCTCAAATATCTATAAGTTTTGTTAAAGCCAGTTTCCACGATTAATTCGCTGGAGCTGGCTGTTTTCTTTTACAAATCAGAAAAATATGCTAAAATCTATCTACATACGAGGAAAATAGACAAATGATAGTTTCTACAAAAGGACGATACGCACTTCGCGTAATGATTGATCTTGCTGAACACAGCGAGGATGGCCGCACTCCTCTTAAAGAAATTGCTACAAGACAAGATATTTCTCAAAAATACATAGAAGCCATAATGACGCTTCTTTCCAAAAGCGGCTTTGTAGATGCCGTACACGGAAAAGGCGGCGGATATAAACTGAACAAAAAACCGGAAGAATATAGGATTGGTGATATTTTGCGCCTAACGGAAGGTACTCTCGCACCAGTGGCGTGCCTTGAAACAAATGCCGCAGAATGTCCGCGCAAACAACAGTGTAAGACGCTTCCGTTATGGACAAAGCTTGATGCCCTTGTAGAAAACTACTTGGACAGCGTTACTATTGCCGACCTTATGAACTAAAGTATGTATCCTGACAGCTACGCAATACTGCTACACAAGTTCACACAGCACATCATTCAGTTCCATGAATTATATCGCTGCCGTATCGCGCGTTAAATCCTTTGCCCACTTGTATTTGCGATAATGTAGCAATACCCAAGGAATTTTTCCGACTTCATCGACACAAGTACACGCATATACGACAAGAACAGGCCAGTGAAATAAAAATGTTCCCGCAGCCGCAAGCGGTACCGCGATTCCCCACATGCATACCGCAAGGCTGTAAACATCGAAAACGGAGTCGCCGCCGCAATAAAAAATGCCGTTTATCAGGACAGAATTTACAGTGCGCCCTATCATGTAGACCGACATAATAATCATCATGCCCCAAAGATATATAGCTGCCTGTTCCGTAAGCTTCACGAACTGAAGGGAAAGCGGAAGAACAAGCAGCATCAATGCTGTAGAAATAAAACCAGCTATAAAAGACAACTTAACAAGTCTGTCACCGTAAAGCTTTCCCTTATCTATTTTTCCAGCACCAAGCTCGTTACCCACGATTATTCCTGCTGCGCTGCTCAAACCGTTACAGAGGGCGCATATAAGGTCGCGTATCACGGAAGAAACTGAGTTTGCGGCGGCGGCATCTGTACCCAAATGTCCCATGAACGCCGTATAAGACGTGAAACCGATTCCCCAGAACATACATGCTCCGAAAATCGGGAAAAAATTCTTGTAATAATCAGATTTGAGCTGTTTCATCTGTGTAAAAAAACGCCTGTAATCAGGATGGATATATTTCTTTGTGTGCGAAATACCAGCTGACCAAAGAACTTCTACAATGCGCGCGATTAAAGTTGCCCATGCCGCTCCCTGCACACCCATAGCAGGAATACCTATAAATCCGAATATAAAAACAGCGTTCAGAATAATGTTCAAAATTACAGTGACGGAGCTTACTGCCGCTGACATACCTGCATTTCCGCTTACCTTCATTACTGCAAGAAAACACTGCGAAATTCCAGTAAGAAGATACGACCATCCGGCAATTTTAAGATATCTTATTCCAATTTCTATAAGGATTTCTTCATTTGTGAAAAGAAGCATCAAGTATCGCGGGAAAAACACGCATCCTATGAAAAATAAAACAGAAGCAAAAACAGATACTTTAAGCGCGATGCAAAGAATATCCTTTACCGTGCGAATATCATTTTTACCCCAATATTGCGCTCCAAGCACAGCTATTACTGATGTAGCCGCATAAATAACGAAATTTTGAATAAACTGAATCTGGCTAGCAAGAGAGACGGCAGACATCGCATCTTGCTCCACACGCCCTAGCATAAACGCATCAGCCGCCGCAACGAGAGCGAGCATAAGACTCTGCAGAGATATTGGTAACATCAATTGCCAAAGTTTCTTATAAAAATCCTTGTCAAAAGTTCTTTTCTTATCCATATTGAATCATCATTTACAGAATAGCAAAAAATAGTCAATATAATTTGCACCGAATATTGCAGTCCCGGAGTGTGCCACGCTAGTTTTCCGCAACAAGTGCGAAACTCTTAGTTTCAAGCAAACCTCACTGAGAACAGACAAGCGTATTCAAAAAATCAAACGAAAATGAAAAAAAAATTATGACAAATATCACGATTTTTGTTTTTTCTATGGAAAAAAAGTTTTATTATGGTATAATCGTAATTGTGCAAAGTAAGGAAAATTCAATCAAAAGAACAGATGGACTACTGTTCAAATTCGCTCTTATTTTCACTGTTTTCGCATTAATTTCATTGCTTCTCAGCGGAATCAGAACCTATGTGACTCAGATAAAAGCTTACAAGGCTCAGTGCCTTGAGAATGTCCGTAATATCGGAGACTATCTCGAAAAACTGATTCAGGATGCAGGCAAAGACTTTGTGGATTATCAAAATTTCTACATGGCGCATTACTCAGAAGCTGATATCCCATATAATTTCACTGAATATCATACCGCACAAGAAAATTTCCAATTTGTTCTAAACACTACAGCCAACGGCGATTATTCTAAACTGGCGGATTTCGATTTCAATTCATTGCCAGAAGACGCTAAGATGGCTCATTTTATATATATTCATGAATACTGGCTTTTAACTTTTGAAAACGCAAGGAAATCTTTCAATCTTCCATATACGTATTATCTTGTTCCTGATGAAGAAAACTATACAATGATGTATATGATAGATGGAGAACGAACTCATCGGGGACCAAACGGAGAAAAGGCAGAAGAAGGAGAATTCCTTTATCTTGGCGATTCTTACTATGACGATCCGAAAATATATACAGTCCAATGGAATTCTTGGTTTTCTGGTGTAAGGCAGAATGATTTCCAAGTTTGGGATAACGAATGGGGTCACACATATGCGTACTACACTCCCCTGATTATCGACGGACAGAAACTAGGACTTATAGGTACTGAGATTCAGGTTTCCGATGTAAACAGCGGCATTATTAAGAATACATTGCGCCAGACAGGAGCGATAGCAGGTGTGCTCGTTGTCTGCATTGCATTCCTTCTGTTATTCTTGAATGACAAATACATAAACAAAATTGTAAAGCTTGAAACATATATGAATAAATTCACGACAGATAAAGACAAAAACATCGTGAATGAAATTGAGCAAAACATCAAAGGAAAAGACGAAATATCATCACTTTCACACCAGTTCACAACATTGGTTTTGGAAATTGAAGAATACATGCATAATCTGATCGCCACATACAAAGAATTGTCGGATACAAAGCGACATGCGAGTATGATGAACGATCTTGCAAACAAAGATCCTCTAACAGGAATCAGAAATAAAAATGCATACGACAACGAAGTGTTAAGGCTTGAGTCCCAGATTTCTTCTGGAAATACTAAATTCGGCTTAGTGATGATTGACCTGAACTTTCTAAAGCAGACAAACGACACATACGGTCATGAACATGGAAATACAGCTATAAAAAAACTTTGCCAATTGGTATGCTCAGTTTTCAATCATTCTCCAGTATTCAGGATTGGCGGTGATGAATTTGTCGTCATACTTGAAAACTCAGCATATGTTAATGTACTTCCTTTAATCGAAGTTCTGAACAAAAGGATGGAGGAGCTTAAGACAGCGCAAGACCTTAAACCATGGGAAAAAGTTTCAGCCGCTGTAGGTTATGCCCTTTATGATGAAAAAATCGACAGCGGAGTATCTTCTGTCTTTGAAAGAGCTGACACCGCTATGTACAACCGTAAAAAAGCCATGAAGGCATTACGGACTGATTAATCATCTAAGGATTTGAAAAGAAAACAAAATCTTTTCTAATCTTTTATGCTTTCGAACCTTCTTTATAGTTGTTAATCGCGAATAAGCGTAGTATAATGTATCGATATGAATAATGACAAATGGGCTCTTATAACTGGTGCATCTGGTGGAGTTGGAAAAGAAACAGCCACAATTCTGGCAGAAAAGAAATGGAATTTGGTTCTTGTAGCAAGAAGCGAAGACAAACTTGCGGAACTGAAAAAAGAACTTACAGAAAAAATAGGAATTGATGTAAGGCTTTTCAAATGCGATTTATCAAAAGATAATGCCGCTCATGAAGTTTTTGATTTCTGTGAATCCCAAGGAATAAAAATCAATCTTCTTGTTAATAACGCAGGTGCAGGACTTTATGGTCCGTCCATCGAATTGGGCGATAAAACCCTCGGAATGCTGAAACTTAATATAATCACGCTAACACAAATGTGTACGGTCTTTGGCAAAGACATGGCTGAAAGGAGAAATGGCTCAATCCTTAATATCGGTTCAATAGCAGGTAATCAACCCACACCGCTTTTTGCCTCGTATGCCGCAAGCAAAAGCTACGTACTCAATTACTCGTTAGGTCTGCGCCATGAACTTTCGCATTATGGCGTTAATGTCACATGCGTACAGCCTGGCTACATAAGGACAAACTTCGACAATAACTGCGGCATCATTAGCGAAAAATACAAACGTTTCTCGTATAAAAACGGTATGACAGCGTATGCGGTTGCTAAATGTGCCGTAAAAGCTGTCATATCAAAACGTTCTTACGTAAGAGCAGGATTCACGAACAAAATTGTTGCGTTCGCATCTGGTCTTATTCCAAAGAACTTCCTTGCATGGTGCATCTCAAAATCTATGAAATCACTTACGAATTAATTGGAGACTTACAAATGAAACCAAAAAATAATTTTTCCGTTGTGCCTAAGCTTTTTAAACTGAACTTCAAAATGGGAGAACGCATGCTCCATGGTTTTTGGAATCTTGGCAAAGCAATTGTAAAAAAGAGACATTTTGAAGGCTACGACCATATGAAGAATTTCAGCCTTATTTACTTTAAGCTGACACCTTTGTGTAACTTGCGCTGCAAAATGTGCGGCCAGCGGGGCGACAAAGGTTACCTTAAGGGTGATTACGCTGCAGAAGAAGCAAAGAAGATCGTTCCTCTCGAAACATACAAAAAGCTCGTTGATGAGCTTAAATACAAGCGACCTGTATACTATCTCTGGGGTGGTGAGCCATTTCTTTATCCAGATTTATGCGATCTAGTCGATTATATCCAAAAGAGTGGTTCGTTCTGCTCCGTAAACACTAACGGTACATTGCTTGAAAAATATGCTGAAAGAATTGTCCGTGACAAATGGCACGTAATTTTCGTTTCTTTGGATGCATTCCGTGAAGTAAACGATGACATCCGCGGGCCGGGAAGCTACGACCGTGTTGTTAAAGGATTCGAGGCTATCAACCGCGAAAAAGAAAAGCAGCATTCACGCTTGCCTGCAATGGGTATTGTCACGACCGTCACGAACAAGAACTACAAGGATTTGCAGAATCTTGCGATTGCATGCAAAGACTTCAATATTGACTGGCATATCTATAACTTGGGAACATACACAAACGATGAGATAGTCGCAAAGCACAAAGAGTTTTTCAGAGAAAAGCTCGGTGTTGAAAGCGTTTGTCTTGAAGCATACAACACAGGTTATAACAACGATATTGATGGAGCAGAACTTCACAAGACGCTCAATACAATCCATTCGACAGACTATGGATATTTGAGCATTACCGTTCCTGCCCTTAACCCGGAAAAGACGCACGAATACTATCATCAGCTCGACATTCCTGTGCGTGACCACTGTATTGTTCCGTGGACTCAGGCAAACATCAACTATAACGGCGATGTAACTTTCTGCGCAGATTACGTTGAATATCCTCTTGGAAACATAAAAGAGAAGTCATTCAAGGAAATATACAACGGAGAACGCGCGAACAAGTTCCGTCACGCAATGGTCGAATGTCCAGGTGCTATTTTCCCTGGTTGTATCCGTTGCTATCAGAACATGCTGTTCGGTAAGAAACGGAAGGGATACTAATTTTTTCGAGGCAGGGCAGGCAAACCTCTTAGAAGAGCGTTTTCCCGCCCCGCGCCCCACCTTTCCCAGAAAGAATCAAACGCTACAAAACAATTGTTTTGCTATTTTCCAAAAACAATGTCGCGTAAAGCCGGATGAATTACATCATACGATGTTCCATAATTCCGGACATGCTGCGCATAAACAAAACATCGTTTAGATGCCGTATCCATGGTGATACAGCTTCCGGCGGCGCCGTCCCATCCGAACACACCAGCCGGAGACGGTGATTTTGCAAGTTCCGGATCAAGCAAAACAGACATTCCACAACCGTATCCGTAGCCTTGGCGTCCCATAGTGCTGTGCATATCGTCCAAAGAATCCTTGCCAAGTTGGTTCACTTTTATAAGCTCGACAGTCTCCGGCTTAAGGATGCGGACTCCATCTGCAGTTTCACCACCGCAAGCAAGCGTGTCGGCAAGTTTTGCATAATCCTCCGTACAGCTGATAAGTCCGGCGCCGCCGCTCTGATAATTTTCAGAAAGCTGGTAGCAGCAAGACTGATCCATCGGGACAATATTGCCTTTTTCATCACAAATATACTGCTGCGCAAGTCCTTCGACCGAACTGTTTTCTGGTTTCGCAAAGAAAGTATTTTTTAAGCCGAGCGGTTCCCATATGTTTTTTTTCAGATACTCACCGAAACTCATACCAGTGACAACTTCAAGTACAGCTGCTGCGACATCATGACTGAGACTGTACAAAAAATGGGTTCCCGGCTGGAATTTCAACGGAGTTTCGACAAATGACTCGACCAGTTCTCGTGTCGTAGCACACTGCCCTCTTTCTTTAATAACACGAAGAATTCCAGGGCGTGAAAGATCATAATCAAGTCCAGATTGCATAGAGAGCAGATGTTTTATGAGCATTGGATGTGCAAGCGATTCAATATGGCCGTCTTTTTCTACTACGGCATTCTTATAAGCTGGAAGATATTTCGCTACTTCATCTTCCAAAGAAAGTTTTCCTTGTTCAATAAGCTGCATTATTGCTGTCATTGTCTGAACTTTTGTCATGGAAAACATAAGATAAAGTGTGCCTGGCTTTACTTTTACAGTTTGTGCTTTATCAATATAACCGTTCATGTGACGGTATATCTGCTTGTGGTTCTCGTAAACAATACAATCAACGGACGGAATACCAGTATTCAACAAAGAATCAAGATACTCTGTCATTTTTTCGCTATTAAAATCGCTCATAATGCCTCCATAATCCTTAAGAAAATGTTTAATATTTTCTATTATTTATTGTCGCTTTTTTTGAAAATTTGTACAATGGGTTATTTGCTGATCGATTGTACAATATAAATCCAATTTATTTTTTCAAGGGAGATTATCAATGAAAAACAGAGTGTCTGTTTCAGCTATTTTGAACTTGCTTATTATTATTCTTACAATTTTTTCGACTGTCAGCATGATGGCAGGTTTTAACTTTATGGATAATACAACATGGGAATTTTCTGCTACGCGTTTTGAATCATTTAAATATTTCACGATTGACTCAAACGTGTTCGCAGGAATAGTCTCTATTATTTATTTGTGCTACATCACCCATATAAGAAAAAAGAACGCGCTTCAAGCAAAACCTCAACATGGCGGACAGAACGCAAATGATTCATTGTCAGGCACAATAAACTTTTCAATGCCAAAATGGCTGATCTTCCTTAAACTTGCAGCAACTACAAGCGTTATGCTCACCTTTATGGTCACTATATGTTTTCTTGCCCCAACATCATCAAGGGGGTTTTTCGCACTTTTCAAGAACAGCAATTTTTTCTTCCATTTTGTAATTCCTGTTCTTTGCATAGTTTCGTTTATTTTTTTCGAACCGTCGCAAAAGCCTGTACGTTTTTCACAGACACTTACCGGCATAATCCCGATGTTTATATACTCGCTTTTTTACACAATTAACATACTTCTCCATCTAGAGAACGGACAGCTCGTAAGCCGTTATGACTGGTATGGCTTTCTTGGCGGTAAAATTTCAAACGTGGTTTTCGTATTGCCTGCAATATATTTAATTACTTGGATTTTTAGTTTAGTATTATGGTTGGGTAATAAACGCTTTAGTCGCAATTCCAAAGCTTAGCTTTCTCAATATCATTAGATATTATCAGTTTTTCGTACCGGCTGTTTATACCGGTACGTTGCTTGCATTTCGCAACGAGTGCGGAACATGTGGTTTCGAGCGAACTTTTTTTTGAACGCTTGAAACCACATTGCAAATGAGCGTCAGGGGTATCCTAATCAGCTTTTGCGAATTTCATTCTGATATTTAAGCCTGTTTGCGCTATTGATTTCTGTCTTAATATCTTCGAGCGCTCTCAATGCACGATTATCCTTGAATATGTCGTAAACTTCCTGCATCAAATCCCTTGCATCTTCAAGATTGCCCATAGCTTCAAGCAGGATTGCCGCATTGTAACCAGCTTCCATATATCCACGGCTTACATACAGCTCTTCATACAGAGATTCTGCGTACTCAGTATTACCAGATTTTACAACCTCATCAGCATAATCCATGTCTGGATCCTTATGCTTATCAGAAAGCAGTGAAAGGTATTTCTCAACCGTATAAGGCTGCAACTGCTTCATAATTGTGTATGCACATTCTTCGAATGTTTTTCTTCCAAGACTGTAAACAGAATCAACATCACTGCGTTTTGTCACTTCATATGAATCAAGATCTATAGGAACTGTCTTGTAAGAAATAACTCTGTTTGTAGATGCGTCAATTACCTGATACATCAGCTCTGCCTCAAGATGGCGATAGTAATATGTTACTCTCTGTTTACCTTCTGAATAATTGCGTTCGCGGACTACAGTCTCAATTGACGTATCGAATCTTGATATGGCTCCGGTAAGATAAACATCACATGGAACTGGAGTTCCCGAAGTCAAAGCTGCCTGAATTCTATTCGTATCAACAAGGTCTAGATACTGTGATGTTGAGAGCTCTTGCTGGAGTGTTCTTGTAAGAAGATCTGCAAGCTGCTGTCTGTCCTGATCATCCTGATCATAAAACCAGTCAAAATAACCAAAGAATTCCATAACTGCTACAACAGCATTGTTTCTTCCACCAATCGAATCTGATGCTTTTGCCTGGAAAGGAAGCATACCAACAGTTTTTGCTCCGTTCAAATCCAATTCAGCTGGTCTTTCAATAGCAACTCTAACTGTTGTCGCACATCCAGCAAGTAACGAAACCATAAGCAAAACACTTATGATTAGGAGAAAACTCTTTTTCATAATAAAATACCTCTTAAACAAGTCTTCGTTCGCGATAAATTCGCGTTGAAATAATACCATTCAGAACGTTAAAAATCAAGATTGTAATATAGAATGATGTATAATCCCCTGTTACCCCTTGAAAATACGAATTGTCAGTATATAATAAATTATATGGAAAATAATAATGTTTCAAAAATTCTTTCAGATTGGCTAGATTCTTATTTGAATTTCGAGCGATTACCGAAAAAAAATATATTCTGGCTAGATACTATTGAATTTCTGTGCAACAGATTCAACAATCCGCAAGATTCATACAATTCGATTCATATAGCAGGCTCTAAAGGAAAAGGTTCCGTCTCTGCCTTTGTTTCCTCAATAATCAGGGAAGCCGGATTATCATGCGGACTTTATACATCGCCTCATATACAAACACTCATAGAGCGAATTACGAATGCCGGTACTTTTTTTCCTGAAAAAGTTTACGATGACGCTTTCAGGGAAATGGTTCCGCGCGTTGAATCGATAATACCGGAGCAGCTCCCCAACGAACGCGAAATTACATGGTTCGAGCTAATTACACTCTACAGCTTTTTATGTTTCAAACATGCAGAATGCAAGTGGGCAGTATTTGAGACAGGTCTTGGCGGCAGGCTCGATGCAACAAATATCTTGAAACCTAATCTTTGTATTTTAACACCGATAGAACTTGAGCATACAGAGTTCCTTGGCAATACAATACCTTTGATTGCGTCTGAAAAAGCCGGAATTATCAAAAAAGAAACACCCGTTTTTGTTTCGCGACAAAAAAATGAAGCTCTCGATGTTTTTAGGGAAAAGGCTGATGAAATGTCTGCCCCGCTGTTCTATTACGATGATTTTGTTCGCAAAGTCGAATGGAATCTGTCTTCACAAGACGATGGGAAAAACCGCACTAAATGTACCATGCATGTAAAAATTGATTGTGACAGATTTTTTGCGCGTCCACTTGAAACGAATCTTCAGCTTCTTGGCAAAGTCCAAGCGGAGAACGCTACTCTTGCAGCAGCTGCCGTAAAGTATTTAATGCCGGATCTGGATGAGTCGGTTATAGAATCGGGGCTTTCAAAAGCTGTACTTCAAGGGCGTTTCGAAGTTACAGACAATCCGTTCGGCACAAAGAAGCTTATTCTCGACGGAGCTCATACAGCGAACAGTCTTACAGGAACAATGGATACATTCGGCAGAATGTTTATTAGCGGATCAGACAAAGCACATGAGCATCTTCTTTTTGCATGCGCATGTGACAAAGACATACATGCTCTTACAAAGGTGATTTTAAAAGAACCTTGTCCTTTTACACGCATATGTCTTACACGTCCGGGAGAAATAAAAAAATCTGATTTAGGCGCGCTCTCCGAGTGTTTTATGGATTACATGAAAACAAACAAAATTAGCGGAATTGAAATGATAATAGAACCAGACTTCAAAAAAGCAATAAAAGAATCGCTTGAAAATGCAGGGAAAAACGATGCTGTTCTTCTTGTGACAGGCTCTTTCTATCTTGTAAGCGAAGTTAAAGAAATTCTTGAGTCTTCGTAGCTTTGCTCTCCCGAAACTATATACTTCGGATTTGTTCTGAATTTAGTTACAATTAGGCAAACTCTTTTCAAAAGTGCGTATCGCTTTTTCATCCATGAGCGCAGTCGGAATAGAGACTGATACAGGGCTACCATCGTTATCCGTAAATAAAAGTCCGGATGCGAAAAAAAGCATATCACTAACACTGGGCGAAAAATCTATCATATCTTTAACACCGGGTTGCCCATTAAAAAACGATTGCTTGTTATAAATCGCGTCGCCAAAGACCGGAAATCCTGAATATGCCAGATGCGCCCTTACCTGATGGCGAAATCCCTCTTTTATCTCGCATACAATACGGATAAGGTTCATATTTTTTTGTCTACAAATAATTTTAGAATCAATGATTTCCGTTGTATATAATCGCAAACCGGCTTTTTTTCTGTCTGCCATGCCAGCCATCTCATTAAAGACAGGCTTCACAGATAAACCCTTTTTCCCGAATGAACGGAATCGACTCGTAATCACACCTTTTTCAGGCAGTGTGCGATCCTTATTGCCTGTAATCTTCTTATGGTTCTCTTGTGTTTCTGACTGTCTTTTTTTATCTATAGAAAGTGAATATGCCGTATATCTTTTGCAGAAAAGACCTTGATTACGACATTCATCGATATGCGAAAAAAAGTCATCGTTACGTGCAATTAATATTAGGCCGCATGTTTCCGTATCGATTCTGTGTATTAAGCCGCCCTCGCCTTCTTTTTTCCCATGAACAGAAAGGATGTCCGAATATGAAGTAGAAACTTCTTCAAATACAGATAATCCACCGTTTTTAAGCGGTGCAGATGGCAACCCGCTTCCTTTAGCCACAACCAAATATTCAGGATTCTCAACAGCGACGAACCATTTTTCACGCAAAGGCAGACTGTTACATTCTAAGTTTTTTCCGCTTTTCGCTTCGGCAGCCATTAATCGGACTCCTTCGCAAAAACGTGTTTTTCCCACTTTTGGTAAAGAGTTTTTAGTATGCGTTTGAAACGCACTGGAACTGGAGCTTCAAAACAAGACATCTCACTAGCAGAAGGAAGCCTTATGCATAATTTTTTTGCATGAAGCATAAGCGTTGCATCAGGAAAAAGCGAATCTTTTCGTGAATAAATCGGGTCTCCTAGTATCGGGCAACCGATATACCGCATATGAACGCGTATTTGATGCGTCCTGCCTGTCTTAAGCCGCAGTTTCATCAGCGAATACTGTCCGTAAGTTGCGATACATTTATATTTCGTCCACGAGAATTTTCCTACTTCGGGATTATCCGATGTAGTAAAACGTTTTCTGTTCTTTGGATCCCGCACAATCTGTGTTTTTATGTTACCGGACGCACAAGGCGGCACTCCTTTAACAATAGCTATGTATTCCTTTCGTACCCGCTTTTCCTGAAACTGTTTTTGAAGCCAGTCCTCGCATTCTTTTTTCTTCGCTGTGATAATGACCCCTGACGTATCTTTATCTAGCCGATGAACAATACCAGGCCGCCTAGGATCTTTTGAAACTGATGACGCATCAAAAACGGAATCACGTCCCCAATGGAACAAAAGCGCATTCACAAGAGTTCCAGACCAGTTTCCTGCAGCAGGATGTGTTACCATGCCTTGTTTTTTGTTTACGACAGTAACATTATCATCCTCATAAAGTATTTGCAGTGGTATATCCTGGGGAAGAATATTCTCTGGAACAGGATCCTCATAAACAATCTCGATATTCTCACCGCCTGAGACTTTAACAGAAAGCTTGGATTTTTTGCCGTCTACTTTCACTGATTTAACACCGTGCTTCAGACGCGAACGGCTCATTTTCAAAAAAGAGGACGCATATATGTCTAATCTGCAGGATTCTCCCTCTAAATTTGCGGAATCCACGCAAAAAACGGCTGTCTCCATAAATCAGTCTTCTGTCTCCACAATTACCGAATCCTGCTGGCGAATTCGCTCGGATTCTGTTAGTTCATCCTGTCTGTTTCGCTCTATTCTAGAAATAACATAATCGACAACACCAATTATCAGACTTATAATGCCAGAAGAGATAAAAATTCCTTTTTGCTCATCACTGTTCAAATTGGCAGCGGCAGACGATTTTGCCAATGGATTAGGAAGATAATCAGAATTAAAACCATTCGCCGCATATCTGTAAAACGAATAACCGATTGTCACACCAAGAGTCACGAACGGCAACGAACCGAGAGACACTATCTCCGAACGCCGCAAATCTATTGTCCAAGAAGGGAATTCATCGTCCTCATAAGGTTCCGGAGTATGCTTTGTCTGAGCAAAAAGACCGGAAGCGAAAAAAACAAGCATAAAAAGGGCGATTGTCTTTCTTGACAATTCTTTTTTAAGCATAATTTCTTTCTCCGAAAATAGATGTACCTACACGGACAAGCGTTGAGCCTTCTTCAACCGCTATCTCAAAATCACCAGACATACCCATCGAAAGCTCATCTAGTGGCAACTGCGGAAAACGCTTTTTCACCTCATCCGCAGTCTCACGGAGCTTTATAAATGAATTACGAACAGCATTCTTATCATCAGTGAAAGGTGCCATTGTCATAAAACCGGCACAAACGATGCCGCTGTCAGAAGCCTCTCCTGCTTTTTCTACGGCAGGCAGAAGTTCATCCAAAGACAAAAAGCCAGATTTTGACTCTTCACCAGTATGAAATTCAAACAAAAGGCGGAGCTGTTTTTTCATTCCTTCTGCATTAAGTTTCTTGCACTGCTTAATAATCTCGTCCACAAGCTCAATGCGATCAACAGACTGTATACAAGACACATACGGAATTATTTGCTTTACTTTGTTGCGCTGTAACGAACCGATAAGATGAAGTTCCATGTCGTTATATTTTTGCAAAAGCGGCTCAAACTTACCGCAAGCCTCTTGGACACGATTTTCGCCAAAAAGCCGTTGACCACAATTATATGCCTCAATTACAGACTGTTCAGGATGAAACTTACTGACTGCCATAAGTTTAACGGAACCTTCTTTTCTTCCTGCCCGTCGTTCTGCTTCATTAATTCTAGATTTTATAGCTTCAATGTTTTCTTTAATACTCATTTATTCATACCATCCCTATTCTCGAAAATCTTGTCTGAAAGCACAAGAAACTCGTCAAGTTTCAAAGTTTCCGCACGCCTGCCAGGCTCAATACCAGCAGACAGAAGTATATGCTCCGCATTTGTTGCTGACCCGCATATTGACGAAAGATTGTTTTTAAGCGTCTTTCTGCGCTGCAAAAAGCCCGCCCGTAAAACTTTCATAAATGTCGCGGGGTCTTTACAACGCGGAAAAGGTTCTTTCTTGACCATCTTTACAGCGCGTGAATCCACATTCGGACGCGGCCAGAACGAACCTCCGGCTAAATCCATAACGTTCGACACATCATAAGCCCACTGGCAAAGAACCGAAAACGAAGAATAATCCTCTGTGTCAGGAGCTGCCGTTATACGTTGCGCAACTTCTTTTTGCACTGTAATAACAGCCGCGTCAAAACGGACTCCTGCAGAAATCATGTCAGCAACGATCGCAGCAGCGACATTATACGGCAAATTCCCGAAAAAACGCGATGCAACGCCAAACTCAGAGCATTCTTTTTTCCAAGTTTTAAGAACGTCGCCCTCAACAAGTTTTAGTTTACGGTCATCGAAAGCTTCTTTCAGAATGGCAGCAAACCCCCTGTCAATTTCGAAAGCTGTGACAGATGCTCCTCTTTCAAGAATTTCAGAAGTCATCGAACCAAGTCCAGGCCCGACTTCCCAAACTGTCATATCTGGTTGTAAATCGAGCGAATCAATCAGTCTTTTTCTGGCTGCTGAATTCACAAGAAAATTCTGCCCGAATTTCTTTTGCATCGCCATTCCGCGATCATCAAGAAATTTCTTCAAAAATGCCGGCGAATCATAATCTATTTTAAAAGCCATATTCTATATCCTGATGCAGGGAATACCTGCGAAAAATCGAACTATATATATAAGAGCATTATAAATCATAGATAGTATACTACCAACAGGTATCAAAAGAAAAGGCATAATCAATACAAACACAATTGCAATAATACCGCTTGTCACAAAAAAAGATGCGACAGGAGATACTGAAACGGATGAAATCACCGCCATCGGAATTATGGAACCAGATATTGCAATCGAAAGAGGCATTGTCAAAACTTGCGCGCCTATGGATACAGAAACGGATGACGCGAGCAAGGGCGGCATAATACGGCAAAGCGGCTTTTTTAGGAACCAGTCACCGACATATACGCCACATAGTGCGAGATATGACAGCATGAAAGCAAGAGATCCTGCATCTTCCGGTGAAATAATAAGATGAATTATAAACGCGATTGAAAGCGTTTTTACAGGTGTCGTCTTTAAGCAAAAAATCGATGCAAAAAAGCCGATGCACATGCAGATAAGCGCACGTAAAAGCGATGGAGAAAGTCCTGAGAACCACACGAACAATAAAGCAGCCGCAAGCGATGAAAATGATGAAAACCTTTTTCCGGCAATCTTTCCGACTGTCTTTTCTGAAAGACCAGAAAAAAGAGAAAGATGCATACCGGATAAAGCTAGTATATGAGAAAGGCCTGCTTTTCGGAAAGCTTCGGAAACTGATAAATCTGTATATTCACGAGCACCGCACAACAAAGCCAGCAACAGTCCGCCAGCAGCCCCCCATGCATCGAGCAGTCTTTTCAATTGCAAACGTAAGTATGCCCTATAAAACTGATATGATTGCTGCCAGATACATTCAGTCACTCGCTTCACAGAAAATGTCGGTTTCTCTAGGTTTCCAGACAATAATGACAAAGAATCTCCGTCCGTGCTGCCTGAATAGGAAACTTCCGCAGAAAGCAAGCATCCTATTTCTATATTCATGATTTCGAAATCATTCTCAGGCAGCGCGACATTTGCCGATGAAAACAGTTTTCCTGGATATAGAGCCTCAATGTACTCAGCTGGAACGTACAGCCCGACAATACCTGAACAAAGTGCGCTCGTTTCAGACGAAGATGCTTCCGACACATCAAGTGAAATTAAATAACTCGTTCCAGACGATGATTTCATTGGAGATGAAACGACTTTGCCGGAAATTGATTTTATAGACTGCTCTTGAAGAACACAAGAAAACGGATTTCTGTTGTACACAGGAACAAAACCTGCGTACAACAGCACGATTAAACACAACGCAATGATTTCAGCTCTTCTTTTTACCACTTAAGTCCTGCCAGCGCAATGCGGGCAGCATCTATGATATTGTCGTTGTAAGGCAGATATCCCACATAAAGCAGACTATCGAACGCAACTTTATCACCAAGAGTGCCCAGCATTTTTATAACAGCAAGCGCCAAATCGCTGCTGTAGGGCTCCCCGTTTTCTGCCTTTACATTTATCTGAGCAAGATAGTCAGAAAGAAGCACACCTGCCTCACCGGAAGCAAGCTCCACTACGCCTTGCATCATCTCGATGAAGGTGCTCTCGTCAATGAAACCTGACAAATACTCTTTTTCTGAAACTTTGAACAAGTTAATCATGACACCCGCAGAACGGGTCCAAGATACTCGTCTCAGCTCGCTAAGAGCCTCTCTCTGAAGCGTCAGTATATCATTATCAGCAATAACAGAATTCCCCATATATATTATTGCATTCGTGAGTGCCTTTTCTGCAATTTCTGCCTTAAAAAAGTCAGTATCCACGTTATTTTTTATTACGACACGCAACGCAACGAGCTTCTGTTTCGGAGTACCAGCATTCAGAACTGAAATAATCTCAGGCTTATAACCCGGAGAGAACGACAAAAGTACGTCCTGAGCCTGCTTTTTTAATGCCTCAGGAAGGTTTTCATCAGATGCATAATCAAACAGGACACGTACGGAAGTCATATCTTTTATAGTTCCAAGGGCAGATATTAACTCCGAGATGCTTTTCTCATCATCAGGGGAATAATTCGCAAGACTCGACAATGCATACTCATTTATACTATCCATGAAAGATTTTTCCAGCTTACCGTTTTTCATTACGTTAATGACTGCAAGCTTTACAGATTTATCTGAATATGTATAAAAAAGTGTACTGAGTGTTTTCCGAAGATTATTGCTATCCTTTATTCTGTTTGAATTTTCTATCACCTCAAGAACAAGATTGACCATACGCTGATCACTTTTCAGAATCTCAGAATAGTCTTGAACGAAATTTAGCGCGTCACTAAATATCTCGTTCACAGAATCGTCCATTTCAGCAGCCTTCTGGACAGCTGATATTTTATCGGACAAGTTACCACCAAAAAAAGTCGTTTTAAGTTCTTTTAAATTGTCTGTCTGGATTTCGGCACTGCAAATACAGACTGTTGCCATAAACATGATAATTTGAATTAGTCTCTTCATCGTTCATGCCTCCGTAAAAAATACTTAATTTACTTTTTGCTAAGTAAAAAAAAAGTACAACAAAAGATACTTTTATCAAGCATCCTTTTCCTCATACTCATTAACATTCTCAACTTCTACATCATCAACGATTCCCTCTTCTGGGAAGGAAAAATCGTCTTCAGTTTGAGGAGCTTCATCCGAATCACCGAATTTCAGCGTATAAGTGTTTTCTTCCGGCTTTTTGTTCGAATTATGCGCATCTATAATCTCCTTAGGAATACCTTCCGGATTAGAGTCAGAAACACCGCCTGACATACTGCCAGCAACAGCCTCAACTGCATTCTGATCCTCATTCGCATCAGCCTCTGCCTGCATTATAGCTTCCTCACGATCCCTGTCATCTTTAGGCATTACATTGTAGACATAAGAAAGAATAGCGTTCTTCGTTTCCTCACCGATATCTATTCCTTCTATATGCAACCGGGACTGATTCATTGTGCTGTTATATTCAACGGCACGTATAATGCCGAACATCACAAGGATTCTGTCACCAATAGGGAACTGGAGCTTTATCTGCATGTTCTTGCGTCCCACACCGCCAATACGAACCATTGCACCGCTCTCAGAAATGTCCTCTATAAGGCATTTTAGTCCGGGTTCGTTTTCCACAGCAGTCTGACTCATCCTACCATTGCTGAAAACATATAATTGAGCGAAAATGTTACATGCGCAACGCACCGTCTTTCTCTTTTGGGTACGAAGCAAAATATCCGTGTGAGCAAGATAAAGCGTTGTTTTTCCGTTGAAAGTAAGCGCATTGTGAACAATAGAATCAAAAACGTAACCAGCGTCACCCGGTCTGTTCAGATATATACTTACGGTGTGCCCTACCCAATCCTTGCTTACTATTACAACCTCGCCCCTGTTGTTCACTGGCTGGCTTATAACAAGTTCCCTTCCTACACTGACGACAGATGATGAAAAAACACCACGTCCTTTTAGAACGATACGAACCCTTTGACCAGGATTTAAGCCTTTCGTAGTTTTAAGACTCTTGCTGTTACGCGGATCAAGCTCAACTTTTGTTCTATATCTGTAAAGTTTCGTCAGAAAATCCTGAACAGACGGTGTATTCTCTGTTCCTTTTTCCCTTGCATTGCTTAAAACGAACGCGATACTTCGATTCAAAGCAGGTATTGACCAATACAGAGCAGAAGGTTCTTCCAGCTGTGCTAACGTAGCGACTTTGTATAAAAGAATTATTTCCTTCAACTTAAAACCAGAATCGATTCCCGTAGTGAAAAAACTTACTTCTTTCTTTTTATGAACTAAAACTCTAGATATCAGAATTACGACAGCCAGGACTGCCGCGATAATAATTACTGTATACAAAAGAATACTCCATCTAATATAATAGCATGAGAAAAGAAATATTCCAATAATGAAAGACACTTTTTTACAAAAACACGCAGATTTCTTCCTCATATCAATCATGTTCGCTTTTCCGCCAGTATTGAACAGTAAAACTTCTTCATATTCCGCATCTATGCCGGTCCTGATGCTTCTTGTATATACAGCCGTTTGTATCTATATTCTTTGCAAAGCTAAATTCAAAAAATCTGATTTTGCTAAGTTTTCAATTTTATCATCAGCGATTCTTCTTGTTTCTCTTTTCATCAATGGAGCTGTTTGGAATTTAGTATCATCATTTTTTATTGACTCACAGGAAGATATTCAGAGAATTATGCCCGACGGCTTTTTTGAAAAATCTTATGTTGTGCTTTGTCTTTTTGTTTCCGCCTTATACGAGGAGCTTCTGTACCGCCAATTTCTTCCTGATGAAGCTGTTTGTATAATATCGCAGTCCTCCAAGTCCGGTATTTCTCCAAAATTTTTACGTCTCGCTACCGAAATTGTCATAATAGCGATTTTTGCACTTGGTCATAGATATCTGGGATTATGGGCTGTCGTAAATGCGCTATGTGCAGGAGTTATACTACGTTTTTTTTGCATAAGGACAGGCTCGTTTCTTTCAGGTTTCATCGCACATTACATTTACAATCTGATTGTGTTCTTTTTATTTTTACAATAAGATTCAATCATGAATAGAATACGTATTCCAATCGAACTTCAAAAAATGAACAAGATTTTTCGCGACAACGGCTTTGAAGCTTATCTAGTTGGTGGAGCCGTGCGCGATATATTACTTGGGAAAAAAGCCTCAGACTGGGATGTTGCGTCCAATGCAAAGCCGGAGGACGTTATACGTATTTTTCATAAAGTTATTCCTACCGGGATTGAGCACGGAACCGTAACCGTACACTTCATGCAGAACGAAATTGAGGTTACGACATACAGAATAGATGAAAACTATAATGACGGACGTCATCCAGATTCTGTAACATACACATCGGACATAACAAAAGACCTTTCTCGCCGTGACTTCACGATGAATGCAATAGCCGCATCATTAGATAACGGAACTATCATCGATCCATTCCATGGCGAGGATGATATAAAGCACAGAATAATTCGGACAGTCGGTAAACCGGAGGAACGTTTTTTCGAAGACGGGTTGCGTCCTGTCCGCGCCGTCCGCTTCGCCGCGAAAACAGGCTTTTCAATCGCCCCGGAAACACTTGCGGCCATTCCAAAAGCACTCGACATAACTGCAAAAATCTCAATTGAACGCTTCCGTGACGAATTTCTTAAAACAATCTTATCCGCAGAACCAGTAAAAGGGCTCCGTCTTATGGAGGAAACAGGGATAATGAAACTTTTCATCCCTGAGTTCTGCAAGTGCCGGGGCGTAGTTCAAGCCGACGGGCGCGGAATTCACCAGTTCGATGTGCTTGATCATCTTTATAACGCGCTTGAAGGCGCAGTCTGGATAGAAAACCAGCGTGGCACTCCCCCTAGTTTAATGCTTCGACTAGCGGCTATTTTCCACGACATCGGTAAGCCTGCCACGCGCAAAGTTTTTGAAAAATCACTGGATCCGTCTACGCCCGAAAAAACTTCCACAATCTACACATTCTACAACCATGAGTCTATTGGCGCAGATATGACATTTGAGATATTGAACAGACTCAGGCTTCCGAAATCACAGAGCAGCTATGTCTCGCATCTTGTACGCCAGCATATGTTTTTTTACGAAAGCTCATGGACAAATGCGGCTATCCGCCGTTTCCTCGTCCGTATTACTCCGCCAGGAGCTAAAAACACATCCCCTGATTCGGCTGAAATAAATGCAACGATTAATGATATATTCGATCTGCGTATAGCCGACGTGTATGGCATGACACGGACACCACCTGTTCTTGCGAAAGGTGTTTGGAGCAAAAATCTTATTGAATTCAGAGAAAGAATAGACGGAATAATAGCGGAAAAAAACGCTATCACCATAAAGGATCTGGCGGTAAACGGGAAAGATCTTATGGCAACAGGAATTCCTTCTGGTAAAGAAATAGGCAGGATTCTTGACGAACTTCTTGAAGCCGTACTAGATAATCCTGCCCTTAACGAAAAAGATAAATTACTTACAATCGCACGAAATATCAGCGGGATGAAGCCGCAAGAACAGCAGCCCCAAGCGTAATATCATTTTCGATAGTAAGAATCTCGAAGTATATGTGACGCTGAGCTGTAAGCACATCGTGAAGGTAGCCGAGCAACCTGTCTTTAAGATGGTGCGTCTTGTAGAATGTAGTTCCGTCGCACACAATTCCTGCAGGAAGCGCCGCAGAAGTACCCTTTCCGCTCTTAATAACAGCCGCAGAGATGAGCGCAGCTGCAAGCCGTGCCGAGCGTTCGATAACAGCATCAAGGATTGTGTAAATAACATCAGCGTCTTTCTGAGTGCCTTTTGCAACAATAGCACCAAGAACTGTCGCTGTGTTTTTCGGAGCATACAGGAATTGATCCGCGTCCTTAAGCTCAAACTTAGAAAGTGAGCGCAATCCGTCCGCAACAGCAGCTGAAAAAAGCCCTTCTTCCGCAGCCTGCTTCATCATTATCAATGCGACAGGTCCAAGATACGCGCCGGAGCACATTTTTTCAGTCACATAAAGTCCCGGAGTGTTCGCATGTTTGTCAAACTCGATATCAAAATCGGAGCGCTGAATCTTGTTGTAGCGTCCAGACTCGCATACCACAATCTGCGATGCCGGAATCTTGAACCCCTTCTGTGCGAGCGACGCGATTTTCCCAATCGGCTCGTTCTCGATATACGCGGAGTTCATGCCTGTTCCCAAAATAAAGCCGACATAAGTACCGTATGCACGACCTTCTTTTGCATTTGAGGCACCTGCAAGAAGAGCTGCCGTAGTATCATTCAAAAGGAAAATCTTTTCAGGGCGGTTCCACCCACGTTCAACAAGAGCATCGGAAAGGCAAGCTCCTACCAAAGAGCCTTCAACCTCTGGAGCCTTAATCTCCTTAGAAAACTTAAGCACCTCACCGTCTCCATCGGGCGTAATGTTCATAGCATATGAGAAGCAGAAACCTATTTTTGTCGCCTTGTTCTTAAGATGATCAAGATTTTTTGCTATTGCATCAAAGAAATCTTTTTTTCCAAGCTCTTTTTCGATACCCGGCATTGAAGTTTTTTCCATCTCGCTGATAGACGCATTACCTTCTGCATCAAAGCTCACAAGGCATGAACGGAAGTTCGTACCTCCTGCATCAATAACAATTACAGTCTCATTTTTTGGAGCCTCTTCCGGAGGAAGCCCCCACGTAGGAATCATATCCTGAGACGCGCTCATAGCACCATTATCTGTAATCCCTTCGTCAAGACCTTTCTGCATATCGTAAAGAAGACCTTCGATTACAGTGTTGACATCATAACCAGACGCAGAAAAACCATGTCTGCCTAAAAAAGCCGTTACTTCCTGAAATACGCCCATTTGTTTCTCCTCTAAACCGCGCACGCCCTGAGCAATGCGACTTGTAAAACGGTTTAATGATAACAGCTTTCATTCAAGAAGTAAAGAAGGAAAAGACAGGGGATCCGGCAGCAAGCTACCGTCGGGCTTTCCGCACTTCGCCGTCTAACGCGGCTCATTCGGGCGGATATCTGCGCACATGTTCGTGCGCGGATATCCGCCCGAACTAAAGGTGCTACAATCCCTATCCCGCTTATACTCCGTATTTCGCGATAAACTTGGCACGGTCATTTACACCGGTTTTCTCATAAATCGCCGAAATGCAGTTTTCCACAGCACGCTTCTATATTTTAAGTCGCTCCACTTTTTACCGCGCTCTGCACTATACCCGCCGCAATGAGTAATTCCGTTGCGTTTTAATCCTCTGGAATCATCTCTAAACTTATTGTACGGTCACTCGCGCGGCAATTCCAATGAGTTTCACCCACTGAATTTCGGTGAGTCAACTCACCGAAATTTTATATGTGTTAGTGAACAAAACCCTCGATTTTAAAAACTGATGGCTTTATTGTTGACTCTTGATAATTGTTATCAATTGTATTATTCCGATTTTTCTTGAATTATGAATGAATCGTAAGTATCTTTAAAGAATGGACACAAATGAGAATCCGCCTGAGAACGAGGGCATAGACAATACATCGCTGCCGTCTGTGTGGGAAAAGCAGCTTGCCGAAAACAGCGACTTCTACAAAATGGCGTTCCAATTCCAGCAGATAATGATGGTATACGAGAGCGCGATAAAACAGCTTGAAACAAAGCTTGATATTCTTAACAAAGAGAACAAGGTGCTTGGAAGACGGAACCCGATTGAGACGGTGAAATCGAGGATTAAATCGCCGGAGAGCATCGCGAAGAAGCTTGAGAAAAAGAAACTTCCAGTGTCGTTCCAGTCGATGATTACGAACCTGACTGACATTGCGGGCGTGCGCGTTATATGTCCTTATATTTCTGATATTTATGCAGTACGTGATATGCTCCTGAAACAACCCGATATTCAGCTTATCGAGCAGAACGATTACATTGAGTCGCCGAAAGAGTCAGGTTACAGAAGTCTTCATCTTGTGATAGAGATTCCTGTCTACCTTTCTGAAGCCGTACATAAAGTTAAGGTTGAGATTCAGCTTAGGACAATCGCGATGGATTTTTGGGCTTGCCTTGAGCATGAACTGCGCTACAAAACGAAGACGAAGGTACCGGACAGCGTAAGGCGCGAGCTCTTTAGGGTTGCGGAGACTATCGCGATGACGGACAGGGAGATGGAAGAAATAGCGTTCGAGCTTCAAGCGATAGAGTAGATTAGTCGGAGTTTCGGCGCTGGAGCATTCGCCTTTCGTGGCGTACAACTGGAGCAACTGGCTTTCGTAGAGCACATGAAATGTGGCGCGAAGTCGACTACAAGGCGCAAATTCAGGGGCAAACATGACGGAAATTGTAGCAAAATACGGAAATATCCTCAAAAAAAACACGCTTTTCGCCAATTTCAGCGATGAAGAGCTTTCCACTGCCCTTGAAAATCTTAAAGCCAGCGTTTCAAAATACAAAAAAAGTGATTTCATTCATCCGTCAGGAACTCCGCTCAAAAAATTCGGATTTTTGCTTTCCGGCGTAATCCAAGTGTGCATGGACGACATAAACGGAAACCGCATGATCATGGCGAATGTTGCTGAGGGCGAATCGTTCGGGGAGTCGCTTTCGTTTTTGAAAGTGAAGGAATCGCCTGTTTACATACAAGCCGCCGAAGCTTCACAAATACTGTGGCTTTCTCCCGACGTTTTTTTTGAGGGCAGCTCCACTGATTTTGAGCACGTTCTTAGGCGGAAATTCACGGAGCTTTTGGCGTTCCGCACACTTTCTATGAACAACAGAATACAGATTCTTTCAAAACTTACAATCCGCGAAAAGCTTCTGACGTATTTTAGCCATATGATGAGCAACGCCAAAAGCAGGACTTTTACAGTTCCTTTCAACCGCGACGATATGGCGGCTTTTATCGGTACGAACAGAAGCGCGCTTTCACGCGAACTTTCACGCATGAAGGACGAAGGCTTGCTCGATTATTACAAAAACACTTTCCGCTTATTGAAGAATTAAAAAATCCGGAATTAGATTTTTTTATTTTATGCAAGCAAAAAAGTTGCGTAGCATGAATTTTGAAACGGAAAACTTCGAGCGAGCGAAGCGAGAGCATTCCGCAGCGAAGCTTCGAGCTGCGTTTTCCGGGGCAAAATTCTGCGAGAGCAACTTTTGTACGCAAATATATCGAAGTTCGGATTTTCGTTGCAAATGCAACGTCTTTTTTTCAAAAGAATTAGTATATTGAACTCAATCGGAAATACCCACTTGGTTCCGCGAACTTCGGAACAAGCAGATGATAATCCGATTTTCATGGAGGTTCATTATGAAAAAACTGATTCTTACCGCATTGACGGTATTATTGACTGTATGCCTTTTTGCAGGCGGAAGAAGAGACAACAAACAAAACGCAACCGACACAGCATCCGCGACATCCACAACAGCAGTAACAGCCGAACCTGTAACAATCCGTCTTGGTGGACTTAAAGGCCCAACATCAATGGGTATGGTAAAGCTTCTTGACGACGCAGAAAAAGGTGTTACAACAAATAAATACGAGTTTACTATGGCAGGTTCCGCTGACGAGCTTACACCACGCTTCCTTAATGGCGAGCTTGATATTCTCGCGGTTCCGGCGAACCTTGGTGCTGTTCTTTACAACAACTCCAACGGTGCTGTAAAAATGATTGCCATCAACACACTCGGTGTTATCTATATCTGCGAAAAGAACGGCAACACAATAAACAGCCTTGCTGACCTTAAGGGAAGAACAATCTACGCAACAGGAAAAGGCTCAACACCGGAGTTTGCGTTAAGATATCTCCTTGCAGAAAACGGACTTGATATGGACACAGATGTTACGCTTGAATGGAAAAGCGAGCCTACGGAAGTTGTAGCACTTATGTCATCAAAAGACACAGCAGTTGCCATGCTCCCCCAGCCTTTCGTAACAGTCGCCGGAAACCAGCTTGCCGACCTTCGCGTTGCACTCGACCTTACAAAAGAATGGGATTCGCTTAATAACGGAAGCCAGTTTATTACAGCTGGTCTTATCGCACGCAAGGATTTCCTTGAAGCAAACCCAGAAGCAGCCGTAGCATTCCTTAAAGAGTACGCAGCTTCAACTGCTTTTGCGAACGAGAATATCCCAGAGGCAGCCGCCCTTGTAGAGAAATACAACATCGTCAAAGCACCAATCGCTCAGAAAGCAATTCCTTTCTGCAACATCGTGTGTATTACTGGCGAAGAGATGAAAAACTCCGTAAGCGGCTACCTTGAAGTGCTTTTTAACCAAAAACCGGCTGCCACAGGCGGAAAACTCCCGGCAGCAGACTTTTACTGGAGCCATGAGTAATAAAAACTTGAAACCGATGGAAAAGCGCGGCGACCGGATTAGCGGCGACAACAATACACGCACTAGTGCCGCGCCAAATGCGATCCCAAAAGCCGCGCATACCAAAACGCGACGAATCGCACAAAAAGCAATAAGCATATTTCTTGCCCTTGCCGTGTGGCACATCGCTTCCGTGGCAGTGGGCATAGATATCCTGCTCGTTTCGCCGATCAAAGTAATTGCACGGCTCGGAACAATATGGCAGGAAGAAGGCTTTTTGCAGACCGTAGCATTTTCGCTTTTGCGCATAACATCGGGCTGTCTGCTCGGCATCGCTGTGGGAATAATTCTCGCCGTCCTTGCCGGCAGATTCCGTATCGCCGAAATTCTTCTTTGGCCTTACGTAATCACGATAAAATCGGTTCCTATCGCATCTTTTATAATTCTTTGCCTTATTTGGCTTTCGTTCAACCAACTGACGGTTTTTATCGCATTTCTTATCGTCTTTCCGGTTGTCTACACGAACGTTTTGCAAGGAATAAAGAGTACCGACAAGAACATGCTTGAAATGGCAACGCTTTACAAAATCCCGTGGCGGCGCAAATTCCTTTACATCTATCTGCCGTCGATTAAGCCATACCTTATATCATCTTCGAATGTTGCAATGGGCATGGCGTGGAAAGCTGGCGTTGCAGCAGAAGTTATCGGCGTTGTGAACGGCTCCATCGGCGAAAAACTATACGAATCAAAGATCTACTTTTTGAACGCAGATCTTTTTTCATGGACAATAATCATCGTGCTTTTAAGCGTGCTGCTCGAAAAGCTGCTCGTGTTTTTGATAAAACTTTTTTTCAGCAGGATAGAGAAAATATGAGCGATATAATTCTTTCGAACATAACGAAAAGCTTCAATGGCAAAACGGTGCTGAACGGAGTTTCTTTTACCTTTCCGGCTGATACCACAACTTGCATAAAAGGTCCGTCAGGCTGTGGCAAAACTACCCTGCTTCGCATTATCGCTGGGCTTGAACAAAAAGACGGCGGTACGATATCCGGTATGCTGGAAAAAATCTCGTATGTGTTTCAGGAAGACAGACTTTGCGAGGATTTTTCGGCAGTTAGCAACATCATGGCGGTCACTGGACGGACGCTTTCAAAAGAAAAGATACGCGAGCATCTTACGGAGCTTGGGCTTGAAGAAAGTGCGCAAAAACCTGTCCGAGAGCTTAGCGGCGGTATGAAACGGCGTGTTGCGATTGCAAGAGCTGTTTGCTATGCGTCTGAACTTCTGATTCTCGACGAGCCGTTCAAGGGGCTTGATGTTAAGCTCAGGCAGAGCGTCATGGACTATATAAAACATCACGCGGACGGACGCACGATAATTTGTGTGACGCACGATCCAGCGGAGGCTGAGTACATGGGCGGTAATCTTATAGATATGGGCGAAACCCGAAATTAATTCGGGCGTTCCCGACGCAACCAAAGGTTGCTTACGGTCAGGCTTTCCGCACTTCGCCGTCTAACGCGGCTCATTCCTCGTGGCACGCCACTTCGGAACTAAAGGTGCTTCAATCCTTAACGCATAAAAAAAGGAGACAAGACATGATTGAAACAAAAAAAGACATCCTCGATATTCTTAGAATGCCAGAAGACATATTTTATCGGGATATTGTGCCCAAAGCCCGCAAAACTTATGAAGCAGCATACGGTAAAACTCTTCGTGTCACCGCGATGATGGGCTACAGCAACATCTGCAAGAATATGTGTCTTTACTGCGGCATGAGAGCCGCAAACACCACCGTAAAACGCTTTAGAACGCCACCGGAAGAAGTTATATCAACAGTACTTTCCGCTTCCGACAACGGATACGGAAGAATCTTCCTTATCTCAGGCGAAGACCCGCTCTACGGGTTCGACAATCTACTTGGCATTGTACGCACCCTTAAAAAGCGCGGAATGTTCGTAAGCCTTGCCTGCGGTGAATTTTCCGAAGAACAGTTTATGGCGCTTAAAGACGTAGGCACTGACGAATATGTCATAAAATTCGAAATGTCGAACCCGGAAAACTTCAATCGTCTTAATCCGTCCACGAGCTTTGAACGCCGCATGAAATCAATTGAAATCGTAAAAAACAGCGGAATGCGTCTTGCTTCCGGCAACATCGTGGACTGGCCAGGACAAACAGAAAGCGAGCTTGCGGAAGACATTCTGCTTATGAAAAAGCTCGACATCAGTTGGGCACCGATTATTCCGTATTTGCCGGCGGCGAACACTCCTCTTGCCGCAGAAGGAAAGCGCGGCGACCTTCTTAAAATTTACAAAGAAATCGCGATTCTTCGCATTATGATGCCGAAAGTGCATATAACAGCGCAGCAACCGGGCGCCGACATGAAAAAAGGGCTTTCTGATCCGGAATCGAATCTTGCCGCCGTCCACGCAGGGGCGGACGTGCTGTTTTTCGATTTGCTCTCGGAAGCACAGGCGCAGAATTTCCGCGTTATAGACGACAGAAACATTTGCGGGCCTGAGCATATCTTCAAGATTGCAGAACTTTCCGGCTACAAGCTCGACACAGCAAGCGGACTCGTCGCTGGGTAAATGTTGCAAATAAAACCGCAAAATCCGTGCCAAATCGAGGTGAAAAAATGAGTATGACAGAAACTCCACGTAGCGAAAGACTACACATCGGGATATTCGGCAACCGTAACGCCGGAAAATCTTCGCTTATAAATGCGCTGACGGGGCAAAACGTGTCAGTTGTCTCAGATGTCGCGGGAACTACTACAGACCCGGTATACAAGGCTATGGAGCTTCATGGCTTTGGCCCCGTTGTGTTTATTGACACGCCCGGACTCGACGATACCGGAAAACTTGGCGAGCTTCGCGTTAAAAAGACAATGGAAGCGCTTGAAAAAACGGATGTCGCCGTTTTCGTGTTCGAGCCGTCCGCGCTTTCTAAAGAAAACGCGCTTTCTTCCCAAACAGGCGTTTCTTCTTCCGGCAAACCTGGCGTTTCGTATTCTGTCGGAAAAGTCACGGAAGAATGGCTCGCGCGAATTAAGGCGAAAAACATCCCGATAATCCCTGTCGTGAACAAATGCGATGATCTCTTGCATTCCGCCGACTCCTGCACTGACGCGAGTTGCGACGGCTCATGCGACATCTCGATTTCCGGTGGCGAAATGCCGGCAGATTTGGGAACGCCGCTTCCCGTCAGCACGAAAAACGGCACGAACATAGAAAAACTCCGCGAACTTATAATTAGTTCTGCTCCAGAATCGTTCCTTGAAACTTCGATAACAGGAAACCTCGTTCAAAACGGCGACCTTGTTCTTCTCGTTATGCCTCAGGACATAGAAGCTCCAAAAGGGCGGCTTATCCTTCCGCAAGTCCAAACGATACGCGAACTTCTCGACAAAAAGTGCTCCGTAATGAGCTGCACGGCAGACACCCTAGACGCGACTCTTAAATGCCTTGCTGCGCCACCCTCGCTCATAATAACCGACTCACAGGCATTCAAAACGGTTTACCCCAAAGTACCGGAAGGAAGCCGCCTCACGTCTTTCTCAATTCTTTTCGCCGCCTACAAAGGCGACATGAACGCGTTTCTCTCCGGCGCACAAGCACTTGCCAACTTAAAAGACGGAAACCGCGTTCTTATAGCAGAGGCTTGCACACATCCGCCGACGAACGAAGACATCGGCCGTGAAAAGATTCCATCCCTCATCCGAACAAAAATCGGCGAAAACGTCCAGTTTGACTTTGTGCGCGGAGCCGACTTCCCCGATGATTTGTCACAATATCAGCTTATAATCCACTGCGGAGCGTGTATGTTCAACAGGCAGCACGTCATGAGCAGAATCGCGAGAGCAGCCACACAGAACGTACCAATCTGTAATTACGGCATCGCACTCGCGTACCTCACCGGCATTTTGGACAAAGTCGTTCATCCATAAAGGATTAAAAGTGGTGGCGGTTTCGCGCCTCCTATACTATACATCCATACACTAAAACGGATAAAAATCACTCATTTTTCACGTCCATTCTCTATGAAAACATCAAATTTTACCCATACGAAATCAAATAATTATTATGTAACTGTTTTTAGGAGAATGGATGAAAGCAAAAGACAGTGTTATGAAAACGTTGGAATCTTACAATGATGTTTTTTCAGATATTGTGAATGTTCTTATGTTTGGCGGAAAACGTCTGGTTCGCAAAAACGCGCTATCAGACGTAGTGCCATACTCGTATTATAAAGTTAGCAAATCGCAACGAGCAGAAAAGACAGATACAAAAACATCAACACAGGACGCGAAAAATGCAACTACGCATAAAATACATGGACAAGAACGCGATGTATCAAAGTACTGGAGCCACGGCAAAATTCGTCTGTGTTTCATCGGATTCGAGAATCAGACAAGTATAGAGCCTCTTATGCCTCTTCGTGTTATGAGCTATGATGCCGCGAGCTATATGCAACAGTTTCTTGAAAAAGACAAGGTTCAGTGCTATCCTGTAGTTACGTTGGTACTGTACTTTGGAACGAAAAGAAAATGGACAAAGAATCTGACGTTGAAGGATTTGTTCCAAGTTCCGCCGGAACTTGAACAGTTTGTAAACAACTATCGCATAAACGTGGTGAATCTAGCATGGCTTTCCGACGAACAAATAAAGCTTTTTAAAAGCGATTTCAGAGAGATAGCTGTTTACCTACGTTGTAAACGGACAAAAGAATTGTTTCGCGGTTCCCGACGTAGGTTGCGCCATGCATTTGAGACACTTGATTTACTACGCGTAATATCTGGCGGAGATAAACTATTCAACGATATAGAACCGAAGCTTATCAGAATGATGCTAAACAACAAAAAAGGGGGTATTAATATGGACGATGTTTTACGGAGAATCATGGACGAAGGTCATACGGAATGGTTCAACCGCGGAACAGCAACCGCCACAAACACCATTACCGCGCTCTTTTCAAAACTTTATTCGCTCGGACGTGACGCAGACGTAAAGAAAGCAACATCCGACCGTGCGTACCTCAATAAACTTATGGCAGAGTTTCAGGTAACCCCATAAAAAAACACCCCTGCCGTTTTTTTTCTCGTACAGGGGCGTTCCATTCGGCGCACAGAATTACTATCCGCGCACATCATGAATCTCTAACTAAACAAAACTACTGTCGTTTGCCGCCTCGTCCGCCAATGTTGCCGTTCTGCGACTGTCCGCCATTACCGGGGAACTGTCCGCGACCATTAAAATCGCCTTCTGGTAGCTGTCCACCAAAATCAGGGCCGCCGAAACCGCCACGTCCAAATCCGCCAAAACTCGATGTTCCGGCTGTCGTCACATTTGAATCGAGCTTTATTTTCTCGGATGAAGCTCCAACAGAAATAGTGTATGTTTCGCCAACCTTAAGTTCCGGTGAGCTGAAAAGAAGTGCTGTACAAGACTGCGGCACCTCGTAAGAACCGAGCACTTTGCCGTTGCTGTCGGCGGCCGTCACCGTCTGCCCCTTAGTAATCGACTTGTAGTACATAATGACGTTCGCCTTACTATCACTAGAAGGAGCTGTTGTGTTAGAACCGCCACAGCCGAATACTGTACCGCCGTTAAAATAAAGCGGGAAAAAGTCGCAGTCAAAAGCCGTCTCCGGGTCGCCGCTTCCCACCGCGTAAATCGTGCCGCCGTTCACAGTCAACGAGCCGTTAGAATCGATTGCGTCATTTTCAGAGCTTATAACATCTATCACACCACCGTTTATCGTTATCGAAATCGCCGCATTTATCGCATCATCGGGGCAGCGAAGCTTTATGTTTCCACCGTTTATCGTAAGGTCTGTCTTTGACTCAATACCTTCCGGGCTGCAATTTACTTTTGTTCCGTCCGCAAGATAATACTCATACGGCTTACCAGTCGTCGTAATATCTATGTTACCGCCGTTTATCGTCACATAAGGATTCGGGTCGTCTGCATTTGTTTCTGTCTCGGCATCCTCGTCAACCTTAAATCCGGCCGTAATACCCTTGCTGACAGTCTTAATTGTAATGTCGCCGCCGTTTATAACGATAAAGCCCTCACCCGGATATTTCTCGCTTTCCTCTCCGTCAACCTTGATACCCTTGCTCTCTTCATCTGTCACAGAGCCAGTTCCAAGGATATTAAGAGTTCCGTCATCCATTATAAAGCCGTTCACGCAACGTACCGCATCACGAGCCGTGATATTAACTGAAACATCGCCGCCAGTAATGCGGATATAGTCATCGCTGTAAATTCCGTGTTTGTAGCCGCCGTTCACAACAATGCTGCCGTAATTCGTATCCCCGTCATCATCAGCTATAACGAGAGCACCTTTAACGTAAACAGCACCTTTTTTCGTGTTCGCGCTACGTTCCGTACTGTCTGTAAGGATATTTTTCGTTCCTTCGGCGGCTACAATAAACGCGCGTTTCTTTGAAGCAAGATATAGAGCAGGTCCGTCTTTTGCGGTAATCGACGTACCGTTAAGAATGACAACATATCCTTTTTCCGTACTCTCAACGGAGAAAGTGCCGTCAAATTTGCCAGAAATCTCTATAAAAATCTGTTCACTAAGCGTTGATTTTACAGAAACTCCGTTATCATCCTGCGTAATTGCTACTGATGATGCATCAGCCGAACCGGAATATGTGACATTCATCTTGTTCAAGTCAATCGTAACGCCAGATTTAAAGTTACTTCGATTATAAACATCGTCCGGACTTGATATTATGTCACGAGATGATTTGTTATCTGCAGCCGTATTTACAGGGAGTTCTGTGCTCATTCCGGGGAAACCGCCCCCAATTCCGCCTTGTCCACCAGGGAATCCCCCCCTACCGTCAAAGCCGTCGCCA
>JAIKVO010000169.1 GCA_024685655.1 Treponemataceae bacterium | reverse complement strand
CCTGAAACCTGACTTTAAGGCTCTTCTTAACGGTGACGGTGCTGGTGGACACGGACTTTGGGATACGATATATGCTGCAATGGGTCAGGCGTTCTTTACGCTGAGCCTTGGTATCGGGTCAATGGAGATTTTCGGCTCTTACATCGATAAAAAACACAGCCTTACAGGCGAGGCAATCCGTGTTATCGGTCTTGATACTTTTGTCGCGATTTTCTCCGGTCTCATCATTTTCCCGGCTTGTGCGGCTTTTGGTGTTGAATCTTCTTCCGGAGCTGGTCTTGCTTTCGTTTCCCTTCCTAACGTATTCAATCAGATGGGACCTGTTGCTGGTCGTGTCGTAGGTGCTGCGTTCTTCCTTTTTATGAGTTTTGCCGCTCTTTCAACGGTAATTGCTGTTTTCGAGAACATAGTGGCATTCCCGATGGACAAGTTCGGTTGGTCACGCCGTAAGGCTGTAATCGTGAACTTCTTTGCTATGATCGTGCTTGCTACACCTGCTGCGCTCGGTATGAACGTTTGGTCAAACGTGTTCGCAGGTACAGCAATCGGTTCAATCGACGGTCTTGAGGACTTCATCGTAAGCCAGAACTTGCTGCCACTCGGTTCTCTCCTGTTCCTCCTTTTCTGTACTTGGAAATCTGGTTGGGGTTGGGACGGATTTGTAGCGGAGGCAGATTCTGGTACTGGCATCAAGTTCCCGAAGAACAAGGTCGTGCAGTTCTATCTTAAATATATTGCACCGATTATTATCCTCGTAGTTTTTGTGGCGGGATATATCGATAAGTTCGGTCATTAATATTCGCGTTTTTATCTCGCCGTTGGTTGCCCGAAGTGGTGAAAAACGGCGAAATTGAAAAGAGCCTTCTTGCTGTTGTGCAGGAGGCTCTTTTTTTTGTCGAGATTTCGAGAAACAGGCAGAAAACGTAAAATTGCGCCTCTTGCTAAGATATGTGTGCGCTTTTTTTTGTTTTTGAGATGCGGTCATCGCCGAGGGCGCTTCTGCGCGCCTTGCGCTGCAACTTTTACGAGATTATGGAAATCAACTTGGACGAGTAGTGATAGAAAAATATTGGACAAATCCACTTTTCAAAAGTGGATTTGTCCAATATACTTTAATTATGATTCGAAGAGATATTGCTGCACATCTTACAAAATTGCTTTCCATGTATCCTGTGGTTACGGTAACCGGACCAAGGCAATCTGGAAAGACGACGCTCGTTCAGAATTTGCTTTCTGACTGGAGTTACGTTTCGCTTGAGGATCCAGATATGCGTTCTTTTTGTCAATCTGATTGCAGAGGTTTTCTTGAATCCTATCCAGAACATACGATTATTGATGAAGCCCAGCGTGTCCCGTCTTTGTTTTCATATTTACAGACTCATATAGACGCGAAAAATAACAATGGTATGTATGTTCTTACCGGTTCTCAAAATATGAATATGATGGAGTCTATTTCGCAGTCACTTGCGGGCAGAACTTCTGTATTAAAATTACTCCCCCTTTCTTATGAAGAGCAAAAAACGGCAGGAGTGCTTCCTGCATCTGTAAATGAACAAATTTTTACTGGCGGGTATCCGCGAATTTTTAACAGCCATATACCACCGAATCAGTTTTATAAGGACTATATAGAGCTGTATGTTGAACGTGATGTTCGACAACTTAAAAATATCGGAAACCTTGACATTTTTACGAGATTTGTAAAGCTATGCGCAGGACGGATTGGTCAGTTGCTGAATATCCAGAATCTTGCGGATGATTGCGGCATAGGTGCGACGACTGCCAAATCATGGCTTTCAGTTTTGGAAACGAGTTTTATAATTTATTTCTTACAACCCGATTATCGTAATTTTACGAAACGGTTAGTAAAATCTCCTAAATTATATTTTTGCGATACAGGACTTGTGTGTTCATTATTGGAAATAAAAGATTTTAAGCAATTAGAAACGCATTATCTTCGTGGAAATTTGTTTGAGAACCTTGTCGTAAATAGATTCCGTACAAGATTTTTCAACAATGGGGAAGAACCGTCTTTTAGCTTTTGGCGTGATAAAAACGGTGTGGAAATTGATTTGGTTTCACAAAATCCTGCAAAAGATAATTCTGTTTTTGCTTGGGAGATAAAAGCCGGCTCAACGTATTCGGAAGATTATTTTAAGAATCTTAAGTTATGGTGTTCGTATTCTGGTTTTTCTTCGGAGCATTGTTCGGTGATTTATACAGGGCAGAATGCCCTGAAAACGAAAAACGGAACATTAATTCCATGGAATGAGCTGTAAGTGACTATGTACGAGGGGTTGTAGGGGCGAGCGTAGCGAGAACACACGACAAAGCAACTTCACGCTTTCCCAATAAGTTATTTTACATAAAGCTTTTTTGAAGTAGGATTTAGAGAAAATCTTTTCCAGAGATATGCCGTAACCCCGTATTAAAGGAAGTTGCGGAATACGAGAAATCCAGGCTGGAAGAACTGGAATAGTTTGCCCGCGCCGGGGTGGAGCACCGCGCTTTGCGCTTTCCGTAGCACTGCAGTGCGGAGGAATGAGGCGGATGAGCCGAAGTGCGCAACACCGGGAAACTGGAGCTTCTTCGCGCCGTAAAAATAATATGCGTTTTCCCGCGCCTATTGACATTTTTTTCCGTTCTTTGTATTGTCAAAAAAAAGGACGCAATACAGAGTGTAAATTCTGCATCGTTCTTATCTACTTAACAGGAGGTACTCTATAGATGAATAACACAGACACAGTTGTAGCGGGTACTCTCCTGGTCTCTGCACATAAGTAGATTCCTTTCATTCCCGAAAAATCAACAAATCAGCACATTTCGACCGTCATCGCAGTGTGTGTCATTGTATGTCTGGAAGGACCGCATTGTTTTCTTGTCTTTGCGCTTCCAAGCCTTAGTTTCTGCTGTCATGAGATTTTGTTCTCTTTCAGTGTTAATCCGAAATAAATGTTTGTTATGAAAAAAATTACGTTTAGGTTTTACTTGAGAAAATATGCTGCGTACTATGTTACGTCGGTTGTGGTTCTTACGGTCAGTATTCTGCTCGATTTGCTGCAGCCTCTTATTACAGAGCATATTGTTGATGATGTTATTATCGGCGGACGGATTGAGCTTTTGTGGAAACTTCTTTCCGGTATTATCGCGATGGGTATAGGAAGATGTATCTTCCAGTATATCAAAGAGTTCTTTAATGACTACGCCGGTGCGAAAATCGGCAAGGAGATAAGGAATCTTTCGTTCCAGAAGATTCAGTCGCTTTCCGCGGATTTTTTCGACAAGAACAATACCGGTGAGCTGATGGCTCGTGTCCGTGATGATGCGACGCGCGTTCAGGATATGTTCCAGTATATCGGCATTCTGCTCGTTGAGGCGGGAATCCGTACTGTAATCGCGCTGTTCTTTATGTACAGGCTTAACTGGCAGCTTTCGATTATCCCGACTTTGGCGATGGCTGGCGCGGCGTTCGTGACTATGCGGATGTCCAAGAAGCTTGATCAGGGCTACGAGGAGATGGCGGAGGAAAACTCCGTGATGAACAACGTCGCTCAGGAAAATATTGCCGGTGTTCGTACCGTAAAGGCTTTTGCCCGCGAGAAGTTTGAGATAGAGAAGTTTCGTAAGCATAACCACAAGTATTACGAGATGAACATAAAACAGTCCAATGTTTTTGTGCGGATGAACCCGTTTTTGCAGATGATTACGTATCTTCTGCCAGCGACGATGCTGCTTACAGGCGGCTACTGCGCGATTAAGGACATCATTACCGTTGGCGAGCTTACGGCGTTCGTTCAGTTTTCTACGAACATCGTGTGGCCAATGGAAATGCTTGGCTGGCTTACGAACGACTTTTCCGCCGGCAGGGCGTCGCAGAAGCGTCTCAACAAGATTTTTGAGGAAACGCCGACAATTCAGGACGCATCTAACTGCGAACGGCTTCCGGCTGTTAAAGGCGATGTTTGCTTTGACCACGTTTCTTATGTGACTGAAAGCGGAAAGTCCGTGCTTTCTGACGTGAGTTTTTCGCTCCCTGCCGGCAAGACGCTCGGCATTATGGGCGCAACCGGCTCCGGAAAGACGACGATTATCAACTTGCTTAAGCGCATTTATGACTCGACGGACGGACGCATTACGCTTGACGGCGCGGACATAAAGAAGCTGCCGCTCGACCAGCTTAGGACGAGCGTTGCGAGCGTTGTTCAGGATGTTTTCTTGTTCTCGGACACGATAAATGAGAACGTTAAGCTCGGTCAGAAAAAGACGCTTTCCGACGCGGACGTTTTGTCCGCGCTTGATGCCGCCTGCGCCGGCGACTTTGTTCGCTCCATGAAAGACGGCGTTGGTACGGTTATCGGGGAGCGCGGCATTGGTCTTAGCGGCGGACAGAAGCAGCGCGTTACGATAGCCAGGGCACTTTCTCACCACGCGCCTGTTCTTGTGCTTGATGACTCGACTTCTGCGCTCGACACGGAGACGGAGCGAGAGTTCCAAAAGACGCTCGACGGTCTTACGGGCATGACGAAAATCATCATTGCGCACCGCATAAGCGCGGTTCGGAACGCGGATGAGATTATCGTGCTTGATAAAGGCTCCGTGGCGGAAAGAGGAACTCACAAAGAGCTTTTGGAAAAGAAGGGTCTTTACTACGAGACATGGTGTACGCAGTACGGCAAAACCGCGTAATCGTCACAGGCGGGGGGGCGTGCGCGGATTTTTTGAGTTTGTGATGATTTTATGTATAAAACAGCTGCGTAGCCGACATCACTGTAAGACACTATTGAAGCCCGCAGGGCTGAACTTGTGGCTTTACAGGAATGTCGGCGAGAGCAGCTGTTTCGTGAATTGTATCTGTACATAACAAAGGAAAAACTAATGGCTTTTAATGCATATAACCAGGACGAGAAAACAGAGAAACGCTCTGCCCGAATGGACATCGTGCGCGTTTTCTCGTACTTACTAAAATACAAAGGCAGAATCCTTGCGGTGCTTCTGCTCATCGCGTTCGGAACGTTCGTCTCGCTCCTGAACCCGGTTCTTATAGAGAAAGCGATAGACGAATACATAGCCGCAAAAGACATGGGCGGGCTTGTGCGAATCGCGCTGCTTGCCATCGCTCTCAATTTGTTGATGATTGGCGCAATCAAGCTCCGTATGATGATTATGGCGCGGACGAGCAACAGAGTTATCGAGGAAATCCGTGACGACCTTTACTGCCACGTTCAGTCGCTCGACCTGCCGTTCTTCGATTCCCGCCCGTCGGGAAAAATTCTTGCGCGGCTCATTGGTGACATAAACTCCATGAAGCCAATGCTCGAAAACAGCATAACTTCGTTCATTCCAGGGCTTGTCACCGTTGTCTGCGTTGGCGTGATTATGTTCACAAAGAACGCAAAGCTTGCGCTTGCTGCTCTTTCAAGCCTGCCGCCTCTTGTGGCGGGAATCGTGCTTATTTCGCTAAAGGCAGAAAAGCACTGGCGGCTTTTCCGCAAAAAGTCGTCTAACCTTGGCGCGTTCATAAACGAGGATTTTTCTGGCATCAAGACGATTCATAACTTTGATGCGGAAAACGAGACATCATCGACGTTCGACACGCTTACAGAAGAGCACAGAACGTCGTTCGTTGACGCGGTAAAATGGTGCGACGCGTTTGGCTCCGTAATCGACTTGTGCTGGGCGGCCGGTACGTTCGCGCTGTTCTATGTCGGTATAAAAGTGCTCGGCGTGGAAAGCGTCAGCATCGGAACGTACATCAGTTTTGCGTGGTACATCGGTATGTTCTGGCAGCCGGTTATGAACATAAGCAACTTTTACAACCAGTTTGTAAATGCGGCTTCTGGTGCGGAGCGTATTTTCGAGATTATGGACTCGAAAGCCATCATCAAAGATGCTGATGATGCCGGACAGATGCCGGAGATTCACGGCAACGTTGAGTTCAAAGATGTTTGCTTCGAGTACGACAAAGGTACGCCTGTTCTGGAGAACGTCAGTTTTAAGGTGGAGCAGGGCGAGACAATCGCGCTTGTCGGTCCGACAGGAGCCGGAAAATCCACGATAGTAAACCTTATCGCGCGGTTTTACGACGTTCAGTCCGGCGAAGTTCTTATAGACGGTACGGATGTTAAGTCCGTCACATTGGAAAGCTTGCGTAGTCAGATGGGTATAATGACCCAGGACAACTATGTTTTCAGCGGCACAATCCGGGATAACATACGTTACGGAAAGCTCGATGCGACGGAAGAAGAAATTGTGGCTGCGGCAAAAGCCGTTCATGCGCACGATTTTATTTGCCAGTTGGAGAAAGGGTACGATACAGAGCTTACGGCGCGTGGCGGCGAGCTTTCTAACGGACAGCGGCAGCTTCTTGCGTTCGCGCGGACGATGGTTTCTAAGCCGCGCATCCTGATACTGGACGAGGCTACGTCGAGCATCGACACAAAGACAGAGCAGCTTGTTCAGGCGGGAATTGCCGCGCTGTTAAAGGGAAGAACGTCTTTCGTCATTGCGCACAGGCTTTCGACAATTCAGAACGCCGACCGCATTTTTGTCGTGGATAAGGGCGGCATTCTTGAAAGAGGAACGCCGGACGAGCTCATGGCGAAGAAGGGCCTCTACTACGAGCTGCTCGAAGCGTCAAAGGAGTAGGGGATTATGGCGGGCTCGGCAGCAAGCTGCCGCCGGGCTTTCCGCACTTCGCCGTCTGACGCGGCTCATTCCTACGCGGATAGGTCAGTAAAACTGACCTCCTGCTCCGGAACGCCTTCGGCGGTGCTCCAATCCCTGCCCGATGGGCAGTTTACTGCCATCGGCGCCGGTTGCGCAAGGAAAATTATTGTAATGTTCGCACACACGAACGCGCAATCCCTGCCCCAAAAACTGCAGTACAACAAGGAGTTTTTTTATGGAACGATATACATTACCGACGCTCGAAACAGAACGCCTTATCCTGCGCCAGCTCACAACAGCCGACGCAGAAGCCATTTTCAAATGGACAGGCGATCCCCGCGTCAACAAATACATGATTTATCCGCTCTACAAAACGGTTGAGGACGGAATCCCGTATCTTGAAGGCTTGTACAAAACGGAAAAGCAAATTGACTACGGTTTCGTCCTTAAGGAAACAGGTGAGCTTATTGGGGCTGGCGGCATGATTTACCACGAGGATAAAGACGCATGGAGCGTCGGCTACAACCTTGCTTATGATTACTGGAACAAAGGCTACACTCCCGAAGCCATGACGCGGATTGTTGAATATGCCCGCAGCAAGTTCGATATTCCTTCAATCGCCGGAACATTCGCTCTGGAAAATGTAGGGTCGCGCCGCGTCATGGAAAAACTCGGAATGACTTTCTACGAGGACACCGAGTACACAAAACTTGACGGCAGCGCGACTTTCAAGGCAAAAACGTATCGCCGGGTTTTCTAGATAATTCCGAGTGAACTAAGTACAGCAAGCAGAACCGCGACGCTTCCCCATTCTATTGTGAGGAAGCGTTTCCTTTTTTCGGGAGCCATGTCCGGTACGTAGTTGCTTGCCAAAAAGAACGGCACAAGCGTCGTGATGAACACAGAAATAATGCCCCACCACTTATAAACCCAAATAAACGAAGGTTTGAAGTTTCCGTCAGAAAATACCGCAAATCACTGTACCAAAATACCACAAATCGCTGTACCAAAATACCACAAATCACTGTACTAAAACACCGCAAATCACTTGATTTAGAAATTAAAACGCCTTAAAATATAAGGGAAAGTGGGGTGCGAATGGGCTATAGAAAACGGCTAGCAGATACTGTTTTAGAAGAGAAACTTGAAACATTTGGAGCAACCTTGATAACAGGACCAAAAGGCTGTGGTAAAACAACTACTGCAAAGCAAAGAGCAGCGAGCATAATAGAGTTTCAGGATGAAGACAATAGGGAAAACTATCTTAGTGTTGCAAATACTCAGCCATCACGTCTTTTAATTGGAGACAATCCAAGACTGTTTGATGAATGGCAAGATGCACCTAAAATTTGGGGAGCAATAAGGAAATCGGTAGACGACAGACAGGAAACAGGGCTCTATATTCTAACTGGCTCTACGTCTCAGACTGTTTCTACTCCGCATACAGGAACGTTAAGAATTTCAACAATGAAAATGTATCCTATGAGTCTTTATGAAAGCGGTGAATCAAACGGAACTGTTTCCCTTCGTACATTATTTGATACTCCAGAACAGTTTGAAGGATGCAAATCTGATCTTGATATTGATGGAATAATATACGCTATATGCAGAGGCGGCTGGCCAAGCACATTCAACATAAAATCTGAAAAATCAAGGCTTAAAGTTGCAAAAGATTTTTTTGAACAAACTGTAAATGTAGATATCTCAAATGTGGACAACATAAAACGTAATCCAATATGGACAGAAAACATATTAAAATCGTATGCCCGTAATATCTGTACCCTTGCAGAAGACAAAACAATATATAAGGATGTCCGTGCAACTACAGAAATTTCCGAATCAACATTTTTTGATTATATTTCTGCTTTGGAAAAATTATTCATCATTGAGGATATTGATGCCTGGTGTCCTGCTATAAGGTCAAAGACAGCAATCCGTGCTTCAAAAAAGAAAAACCTTATCGACCCGTCCATTGCGGTTGCGGCAATGCACTTAAAGCCTGAATACTTTAATACTGATTTCAAAACTTTGGGATTTTTATTTGAATCGCTTTGTTTCAGGGATTTAAAAGTGTATTCATCCGTTTTAGATGGAAGAATGTCATATTATCGAGACAGATACGGCTTGGAGGCGGATGCCGTGCTTCATCTTGGGAACGGGCGGTATGCTATTATGGAAATTAAACTTGGCTCCAGCGAAATCGACGATGGTGCCAAGCATCTTCTTGAAATAGAAAAACTTATAAAAAAACACAACAAGGAAGAAACTCAAGTTCCGCTCAGGCTTCCCGATTTGAAAATCGTTATTACGGGAACTGAGTACGGATACAAACGCGATGATGGAGTTTTTGTCATTCCTCTGGCATGCTTAAAAGATTAATATTGACGCTTGATAATTGTTAGCAATCGTCAAACCGGTTGAGTCAAGACCTTTTTTACTCCACCACCTTGAACGAATTGTTTTTTCGCGTGTAAAAAATTATAGCACAGGTTTTCCGATTTGTGCGAAAAAGATACATAGTTCAATTTTCTAGGGGCTAATTCCCGGATGCTTATATCGGGGGGGATTTGTTTCTCGATTATTTACAAGTTGCTCGGCGAATAGATCAAACGTATTTGTATTGCTTTTTTCGGTAAAAAAATATAGAATACTCATCGAACCTTGTGAATTAACGAATAATATGCTTGGAGGCTTGCATGAAAACAATAACGGTGTGCATGGGCAGTTCCTGTTTCAGCAGGGGTAATTCAACGAATACCCAGATAATTCAAAATTTTATAGAAGAATATAATTTGACTGATTCGGTTCAGGTAAGAGGATGCCTTTGTGAAGGTGAATGCAAGAACGGACCGAATGTACGCATTGATGACAAGCTGTTTTCACATGTTTATTCAGAAGGTCTTATTGATTTGTTGCAGCATGAGCTTTTGCAGGAGAAATCTGAATGAATTTTCTGTATCCAATCTATACGGAGCAGACAGAATGTCAGGACTGTTATAAGTGCATCAGGCAGTGCCCTGTCAAAGCTATCCGCGTAGAGGACGGTCACGCTATGGTCGTTTCTGAGCTGTGCATTATGTGCGGCAACTGTGTAATCAACTGCTCTGCAAAGGCGAAGCATGTACGCAACGATGTCCCGAAAGCCAAGCAGCTCATGAAGTTGAAAAAGCGCGTCATCGCTTCCCTTGCACCGTCTTTTGTCTCTGAATTCCCGGAGTTTAAACCGGAACAGATTATAGCCGCATTGAAAAAACTCGGTTTTTGGGGCGTTTCAGAAACAGCTCTTGGCGCAGATTTTGTTTCGTCACATCTTTCTGATGTCTTCAAAAGTGAAGGCGGCAAAAATAATGGTCAAAAGCTTTTCCTCTCATCGGCATGTCCTTCTGTCGTAGATTTTATAAAGCAATATATGACAAGTTATGCTCCTTACATCACGGACTGCGCATCACCGCTTCTTGCTCATGCACGTTTCTTAAAGAAAACATACGGTGAAGATACATGTGTAATCTTTATAGGTCCATGTATCGCAAAAAAAAGCGAGGCTGATTCGTTCCCCGAAATTGAAGCAGCCGTTACATTCGAAAACTTAAGAAAATGGTTTGATGACGAAGGAATTGTGCCTTCGAACTTTACTCCAAAAGATGATGACATTTTTATACCGCAAAAAGCTGCGCAGGGAGCATTTTATCCTGTTGACGGAGGAATGATCGCATCTGTCCGTAATTACGGGAATCCAGTACGGGCAATGTCTGTCTCTGGCATAAGACAGATAAAAGAAGCTCTGGAAGACCTGAATATTGATGATTTGGCGGAGCCCCTTTTTATAGAACTTCTTGCCTGCCGTGGCGGATGTATAAACGGTCCTGTTACAGAACGGAAAACTGCTACTGCGCTTAGGCATGTGCAGCTTATGCAGTATGCAGAAAAAGCCGAAAAAACGTTGCCCGATACGCTCCTTGCTGATAGTCCTGATATTAAAGATACGCTCCCGGTTGAAGCTCCGCCAAAAGTGAAGCACACGGAAGAAGAAATACGTGAAGCTCTGCGTACCGTGGGTAAATATTCTTCAACAGATGAGGTAAACTGCGCGAGCTGTGGTTACGACACTTGCCGGGCGTTTGCTGAAGCGATGCTTGACAACAGGGCTGAAAAAACGATGTGCGTCTCTTATATGCGAAAGCTTGCGCAGAAAAAGGCGAACGGACTTATCAAGGCGATTCCTGGTGGTGTCGTCATTGCCGATAAAAACCTAAAGATTGTTGAGTGCAACGAAAATTTTGCGCGGCTTCTTGGTTCCGATGTTCTTAAAATGTATGAAATTAAGCCGGGTATGGAAGGCGCGGACCTTGACAAGCTCGCTGGTTTCGCGCGTTTCTTCTCTGATGTTATTTCATCGAATGGTCCTGATGTAATAGATCGGGATGTGCGTGAGGGCAAAAAGATTTTCCATGTTTCTGTTTTCTCGATTGAAAAAGAATCGATTGCAGGCGGAGTAATTGAAGACGTTACAGCCCCTCAGGTTCAGAAACATAGGATTATAAGTCAGGCAAAAAAAGTCATAGACAAAAATCTGTCTGTCGTTCAGCAGATTGCTTTCCTGCTTGGAGAAAACGCGGCCGAATCGGAAGCCATCCTTAATTCGATAATTGAGTCATTCTCTGAGGATGAAGATGAACAATGAAAAACCGTTTATAGAAGTGGCTCATTATCAGGTCTGCAAGCACAAGCAAGGTGCTCCGGGCGATGTGTTTCTCTCTCAAAAGAACTCGACGGATGGGCGGGTTATCACCACGCTTTCAGATGGATTGGGGTCTGGCATTAAAGCAGGTGTGCTTGCATCATTGACGGCTACAATGGCAACTAGGTTCGTCGCATCGAATATCCCGATAAAACGTGCGGCGGAGATTATTATGAATACGCTGCCTGTCTGTAAGGAACGCGGTATTAGCTATGCGACGTTCACACTGGTCGATATAGAACCAAATTCTGCAGTACATATTGTAGAATATGACAATCCGCCTTATATCCTTGTGCGAGAACAGACTATCCTTGACCCTATAAAGGATATTTCTTCATTCGAAAGGCGTGACAAATCGACGGCACCTAAGGTAGAGGCTCAGCTGCATTATTCGCGGTATGAGGCAAGACCGGGCGACAGGCTTGTCTTTTTTTCCGATGGTGTGACGCAGGCGGGAATGGGCAGCGCGAGTTACCCGTTCGGCTGGGGAATAACGAATGTTCAGGATTTTGTTCTGAAGAAAATTTTAAGCGAGCCGCAGATTAGTGCAAGGGAACTTGCTCGGCTTGTAGTGAACGAAGCGTTGTTCCACGATGCCTATAAAGCGAAAGACGATATCACTTGTGGCGTAATCTACTCAAGAAATCCGCGCGATCTCCTTGTGATTACAGGACCGCCGATGCACAAAGAGAATGACTCCGAAATTACGAGGATTTTTAACCTCTTCGAGGGAAAGAAAGTTATTTGCGGAGGAACGACTGCAAACATCCTTGCTCGTGAACTTAACAGGCAAATACGTGTGCAGCTGAAAAGGCCTGATCCGCAAGTTCCGCCTTATTCGGAGATGGATGGTGCGGATCTCGTTACGGAAGGCATTATAACGATGGGAAAAGTTGCGGAGATGCTTGAAAAAGGCGAGCAGACTGGTTATGCCCGTGAGAACGCTGCGACAAAACTGGTGGAGCTTTTTCTTAACAGCGACAGGATTCAGTTTGTCGTCGGAACAAAAATCAACGAGGCGCATCAGGATCCGAATATGCCAGTTGAGCTTGAAATAAGGCGTAACGTAATCAAAAAAATAGCGTCTACGCTTGAATCAAAATATTTAAAAGAAGTTCATGTTCAGTTTTTTTAAGACTGGACTCTATTAATCAGTGTGTGCGGAACTGGCTGCGTTTTGCGGTGCGGTTTCCGTGCGCAAGACCAAACTTTTAGGAGTGCAGGAGATTTTTATGGAAAACAAAAAAATTGAAGTTTCGATTTGCACAGGAACAGCTTGTTTTGTTATGGGAGCATCAGAAATTATGCTTATCGAAGATGAATTGCCGGATGATTTGAAAGACAAAGTTGAAATTAAAGGCGTTACTTGCCTTGAAAAGTGTAAGAATTCTTCTTGCGGCAAGGCTCCTTTTGTTGTGGTTGACGGTAAAGTTGTGCAGCAGGCAACTATGGCAACGGTTATGGAAGCAATAAGGACGGCGCTGAATGCTTAACCTGAACAACAAGACTACTTTCATCAAGCGCGAACTCCTTGTGCGCATCGCAAAACTCCAGCTTGAAGGCAAGCTTGAATCGCAGGTTTACAGAATTCCGTCGGAAATGGCACCGAAAGGCTCAACTCCACACCACTGCTGCATCTACCATGACCGCGAAATCCTTCGTATGCGCACTATGGCGCGACTCGGCTTTTCAGTTGAGGACGCGGATGTTGAAAAATCACTTAACGAATTCGCTTCCGACGCGCTTCAAAGAAAATCTCCCACATGGCCGATGCTCACAGTTTTGGACGAAGCTTGCAACGCCTGTGTCCGCACGCACTATATGGTAACTAACGCCTGTCAGGGATGTCTTGCTCGTCCTTGTATGATGAACTGCGGTAAAAAAGCCATAGAAATCAAGAACGGGCGCGCCTGCATCGATTCTGAAAAATGCGTCAACTGCGGTCTTTGTATGCAGAACTGTCCGTATCACGCGATTATAAAGATTCCTGTTCCATGCGAAGAAGCTTGTCCAGTCGGAGCGATAAGCAAAGACGAGAACGGCAAAGAGCGCATAGACTACGACAAATGCATTTTCTGCGGAAACTGTATGCGCGAGTGTCCTTTCGGCGCGATGATGGACAAAAGCCAGCTCGTTGACGTTCTGCGCCACATAATGCAGGGAAAGAAAGTCGTCGCAATGTATGCGCCGGCGATTGCAGCTCAGTTCAGGGCAGCACCAGGACAGCTTGAAGGCGCGCTGATGCAAGCCGGTTTCTCAAAAGTTCTGGAAGTCGCCCTTGGTGCAGATATCTGCGCCGACAAAGAAGCTCACGAGTTTGAGGAACGCATGAAAAACGGCGAAAAACTCATGACGACATCGTGCTGTTCAGCGTATGTGCGCGCCGTTCATATCCATGTTCCGGAGCTTTCTCCGTGTATTTCCGACACACGAAGCCCTATGCACTACACAGCGGAAATTGCAAAGAAAGAAGACCCAGACTGTATAAGCGTCTTCATCGGACCGTGCCTTGCGAAACGCCGCGAAGGTTTTGACGATGAGCTTGTCGATTATGTTCTTTCTGTGGAAGAGCTTGGTGCGTTGTTTATAGCGAAAGAAATTGATGTTGCGAAACAAGAAACCCTTGCTACGGAAAAAGTTCCGACAGCTTCAGCACGTAATTTCGCTGTTACGGGCGGAGTCGCCGAGTCCGTAAAAATCCGTCTTAAGGATCCTTCAATACTTAAGCCAGCCGTAATCAACGGATTGAGCAAGGCCGGAATGAAGCAGCTTGCAGCGTACGGAAAAATCCAGACAGGCGCGGTGCCGCAGACTGATGCAGACCCGAACCTTGTTGAGGTAATGGCTTGTGAAGGCGGATGTATCGCCGGTCCAGGTGTTGTAACAAACCCGAAGATTGCCGCAATCCAGCTGAAAAAATATGTAGAAGCCGGCATTCAAGGCAAATAATTCAGATTAGGGATATGGCGGGTGCGGCAGCGAAAGCTGCCGCTGGGCTTGACGTTCGCGTTATTCTGCAAACTTGCAAAAATCTAATAATGTTCGTATTGCTTCTTCATCATCTTTGCCTGCAAAACCGTGATCTGCGCCTTCAATTTTCTTTAAAACAACATTCTTGTAGATATTTTTGGCTTTGCGTGAGTATTCTATATTTACAACTTTGTCTTCAGTACCGTGGATTATCAGAGTTCTGCCTGTGAAAGCAGCAATTTCTTTGTAGACATCAAGTTTTTGTGCTGTAAGAGCATAATCTCTGCCAATTGTCATGGGTTCTTGGCAAATAACGGGCGGAATGTTGTCCGGGTCGAATGACATTACGAGCATTTCGCCTTTTCGAGCGTCATCCGGTATGCAAAGAGCAGGGAAGAATAGTACGAGCTGTTTTATACGGTCTTTTAGCTCTGCTGCTGTGAGCGCGCTTACAAAACCGCCCTGGCTGCATCCCATAAGCGAAATATTGTTATTATCCGTATATTCAAGTGTTTCGACATATTTTATAACGGAAAGCAAATCAGCTTTTTCTGTAAGAACTGTCATATCTACGCTTTTGCCACTGCTTGTGGAACGTGGACCGCCGCCGTTGAAATCGAATGTAACCGCTGTGTATCCAATACCAGCAAGTGATTCTGCATATGTGAAAAGTTGTGTTTCGTCACCAAGAAAGCCGTGAGATAAAATGATTACCGGTGTTTTGGAAGAGTGTTTGGAGAAATCAATTTGTGCAGCGTGGTAGATATGGCCACGGATAGTGAGTCCGTCTCTGCTGCATGAAAATGGTTCGTTTGTTATGTTGTTGTTCATGAAGCGAATGTTAAGATATGAATCGTTCTGTGTCAAGAAAGTGAAGAATCACGCTGATGAACAGATACGCTAAATGAAACGAATCTCAAGCGGAGCCGCTATCCGTGCGGATTGTAAAGATGCTGTGCCTGGTTTTTCAGAGCTGTTTCCGTCATTTTTGTCAGCACCACAGAAAGTTACGCGTATTGCTCGTTTCTCTGTGTATGCCGTTGTTTTTCCTTCTTCAAATACCGAGTTTCCGTCGCAATCTGCAATTTGAGCCGCTTTTTCCACGATTTCAGGCGGAATCTCGAACATCTGCGTGTATTTTTCATCGGTTCCGCATGATTTCAGCACAAAAGATGATGTCGTTTTTCCGCCCGCTGTTATGCGGAGTGTCTTTCCGTCATCAGCTTTAAGAAGCGTGCAAACAAGAAAGTTCCGTTTATTTGGCAACACATTCATCATGTAAGAGAAAGAACCGCATGGGTTCGCAAAGCGTGTAAGTTCATCAGAGTTTCCAACGGAGCCGGCTCCAGTTTCTTCCATGAACGGGAAAAGATCCTTGCCGCCCTCTGTTTGTGTGCCGTAACCAACCCCAATACTTTGGAGAGTTGTGTAGTTTGAAAGTGTGCTTGTATTTTCGGAGGCGGCATCGTCGGAAGTGGAGGCGGAGTTATATGAAGCGGTTCTGCCGGAAGATAAGGCAGCACCATCAATTGTGGCACCGTCGGTAGAATCCGCGAAAACCCAATAAATGCCGTATCGTTTTTTGTTTATTTTGTAATATGGCACAAAAACAAAAGGCTCTTCACCATCAGCAAGAACTGTGTCATGCAGTACGAAACTCAACGTTCCCGGAATGCGGCTTAGGTGTTCGTTTATGTTGTGCATAAAGTCCGAAACGGAGCCGTATTTTACACGGATTGTTTCCGCCGGGAGCGTTTTAAGCCCGCTCGTGCTGCCGTAGTTTCCTGAAAGCGTCATCTCCTGTCCGCGGATATACTTGTTCCCGGCTACGTCACACATAATGCCTATCTGATAGATGTATTTCTTTTCTGTGCTGAGCTCTGCTGCCATAACAAGCGGACCGTACTTGAACGCAAAGACATTCTTGTTGTCTGGCAGATGATGCGGAACTATTTGTGAAGGCAACAACAGCTCTATTGTGTCTCCGTCTGTCCATTCTCGCGAAATGATGATATATCCGTTTTCCTGCTTGTAGTCAGTATTCTCAGCAAGATTGCCGTTAATTGCGACTGATACTGGAGAAACAACCCAATCGGGAATACGCAGTGAAAGCGAAAAACTGGAGCATGTTGTGTTTGGCTCGCATGCACTGTATTGGGTAGTTTCTGTGCCTGACAGGGCGGTTTTTGTATCAAAACTGTCATCAGAATCCGCAATAACGCGGAACGTAATTTTTTCAGTCATCGGAATATCTGTTTTCTGAACGAGCGTTATGGCTTTCTCTTTCCAATGTACAGAGGAGCTTGCGTACATATTTACAATAAGAGTGTCATCGGTGTGAAAATAAAAACTGTCGCCCAGTTTCGTAAAGTTTTCAAGCCCGGTTCCTGTGCAGCACCAGAAATAATTCTTGTTCACGTCCGGGTTGCAGTAAGTTTTGAAAAGTCCCGATGCCATCGGCTGAAAATAAAGTGTCATTCCAGTTTCCGCGTTCACGGATGCAAGAATTGAGTTTATAAAAGTGTTTTCGTAATAGTCAACGTATTTTCTATTTCCTGTCGCCATGAAAAGCATGCGTGTAAGTTTTAGCATGTTGTGTGTGTTGCAAGTTTCGCAGTTCGCATTGCTCCGTTCCGCGTCCAGAATGTCCGCCATCCCGAAATGCTCACACTCGCTGTTGCCGCCGGTAATGTATGTGTGGTGATTTACGACGATATTCCAGAACGCATCTGCGTATTCCAGATATTTCGTGTCGCCTGTAGTGCAGTAGCGGTTCATTGCACCTACAAATTTTGGAATCGTGGTGTTTGCATGGCGATTATTGAGTACGTCAGGAAAGTTTGATGTGATGCAAGTTTTACCATCAGTATGAATAAAATATTCGTTCACCGATTCAAAAAGTGTCACCTCATCGAAAGCTTCCGCAGCGCGTAAAAAATGTTCGCTATCAGCGTAACCATCTTGTATTGCGCTCTTGTAAAGCTCATAAAGACAGTCGTTCATGCCTCCGTATTCAACTGATAAAACCCGTGTCTTAATTTCAGGCGACCATCGGCTTGTCCGCCTGTATATCCATTCCCCGAATTTTTCTGCGACAATAAGCGCATTTTTAATCCGCGAAGATTTCCACGTTTCTACGAGTCCGTTCATCAGCTTGTGCGCTGTATACCATGGAACCCAAGTGTCTGCCGTTGTTCCCTGTTCCAGCAAATCAAACTGAAGCTCCTGCTTTGTTGGGTCTGCCATTGTCGCACCGAAAATAAAGCCTGTGCCAAGTGCGTCCTGACATTCCGCCAACGATTCCACAAGATATGAAAGTCGCTCGAACAAAGAACCGCCGTCTTTGCCCTTTGTCTCTCCGAAACCTCGTGCAATTGCCTGCGCAGCTGCGGCTAGGTAATGTCCAAGCGTATGTCCGCCTATGCGTGTGTTTTCCCATCCGGAGTAGGATGTTTCTGCTTTCTTCGTGTTGTAATGCCAATATCCCGATATTTGTGCCGGGTTTTGTTGATTGCCGATTATTCCGGCAGTCAGTCTGAAATTATAGAGAAGTTTGTCCGGATCGAACGTATTTAGAAAATCAACATCTTTTTGAGTGACGTGCGCCATAAAAGTGTCCGAAATCAGAACATCGGACGGGGTAAACTCTTGAATCATGTGAATATCTTAGCATAAGAACATACACAAAGCCATATAAAAATCAGTGTTTACGGTCATTTTAGACTACATAAAATTTTTAAAAACTATAATCACTCAAAAACTTGCGAAATATCCAAAAGTCATTATATAATAAATTATGGGCAATGAGGAAATATCTGTAGAGCAGAAGAATGAAAACAAAAATATATTTGGAATCAGTTATTTCAGTAGATTGTCAAAACGAGGAAAAACGCTGGTAATTATTGTAATTAGCCTTCTCATCCTTGTGTTCGGCGCAGTCGTTGTTAGAGAAGCAAGCGTTTCTGCAAACGCCCGTATGCTGGAGGCTCAGAATCTTGTCATTCTTTTTGGTTCCGAGATTGAACGTGATTGCACGCGTATGTTCCAGCTGAACGGAATAATGGAATCGCTTCTTTTTACCGATGACGGTGCTGTAGCAGATTTCCAGAGGCTCGCGAAGAATCTTCTTCCTGAATACCCGGCAGTGTCCTGCGTACAGCTTGCTCCCGACGGCATTGTTTCAGAAGTTTATCCGCTTGAAGGCAATGAAGCTGTTTTAGGACACAATCTTTTTATGGACGAAGCTCGTTCTCATGAAGCACTTGCTACACGAAACAGCGGTGTTTTGACGATTGGCGGTCCGTATGCGCTGAAACAGGGTGGGGAAGGATTTATCGGGCGGCTCCCGGTTTTTCTGGACAGCGAAAAAACTGATTTTTGGGGCTTTATAAATGCCGTTGTGCTTGTCTCCAACATTATTGATACAATAGATTTTTCTATGCTTTCGAATCATGGATATGAGTTTAGTATATACAGAATTGATGATACGGAAGAGAAACTTCTCATATATGGAACGGAATATGATAATCTGAAAAATCCTGTTCGTTATGAACTTGATATACCTAATACCAGATGGGAATTTGCAATCGCACCGAAAGATTCTTGGTTTGATATCCGTATGTTAGTTGTTCTTATCGTTATGTCCATTTTGCTTGTTCTGGCGTTGACGTTCCTTTCTGTTCTCGTTGTCCAGCAATATTCGAGCAACCATAAACTTGCACGGCTTGCCGAGATTGACCAACTTACGGGTCTTTTTTCCAGACAGACTGCTGTACAAACCCTTGAAAGAGCGATAGAGAATGCTTCTCAGACGGGGCTTCATATCGCCGTGTGTTTTATTGATATGAACAATTTCAAGGATATAAACGATACGTATGGGCATACAAAAGGTGATATTGCATTGAAATGGGTTGCGGCGCAGCTGAATAAAGTTGTAAGGCAGGATGATGTTGTGGCGCGTTTCGGTGGTGACGAGTTCATCGTAATTTTCAAGGGGCAATACACTGACAATTATATTTCCATGGCGGAACGGATTAAACGAGTTTTGAATGCACCTGCTGATTTAGGAAACAATGTGATAATAAAAATCTCGGCGGCTGTAGGTGTAGCGTTTTATCCTGATAACGGAAACACGGTTGAAAGTCTTGTGCAGTATGCGGATGACGCCATGTATAAGGATAAGGCGATGATGAAAACGATTGGTCGGTAATCTGTAGGAGCGCAATGCAATGTGCGCGTAAAGCTCTAAAAGGCGTGATTCATAACTTTTGCGGGTTTTGTGACTTTCATCGTAATTCGCCGAGTGCGCGGAGTTTTGCGTTTACGTCATTTACGGCGTGTGCGCGGATTTTTGTTCTTGCACGATTCTTGCAGTTTTGCTACATTCACGATATGAGTACTCTTCACCCAAAAAAGAATTTATTTTTATCTGATTATATGGAAGGCGCGCATCCTGCAATTTTACAACGCCTTTGTGAAACTAACCTTTTTAAGACACCCGGCTACGGCACGGATGAGTTTTGCGAGACTGCCCGCGACAAAATAAGGCAAGCTTGCGGCTGTCCTGATGCTGCCGTTCATTTTCTTGTAGGCGGAACCCAGACAAACGCCACTGTTATCGACGCGCTCCTAAGACCGTACCAAGGGGTTGTATCGGCTGAAACCGGGCATATAAACGGACATGAAGCCGGTGCGGTAGAAGCATCCGGTCACAAAGTCATAACGCTTCCGCATCATTTTGGAAAACTCGATGCAAAAAAACTTAAATCGTATCTTGATGATTTTTACAACGACGAGAATCACGACCACATGGTTATGCCCGGAATGGTCTACATTTCAAACCCTACGGAATACGGCACGATTTACAGCCTTTCTGAGCTTAGCGCATTGAGTTCAGTGTGCAAGGAGCGCGGTATTCCGCTTTACATGGACGGAGCGCGTCTTGCGTATGCGCTCGCTTGCCCGGAGAATGATGTTTCTCTTAAAGACATTGCCTCTTTGTGCGACGCGTTTTATATTGGCGGAACTAAATGTGGCGCGCTTTTTGGCGAGGCTGTTGTTATTCCGGACGCATCTATTGCGCCGCATTTCTTCACTCTTGTAAAGCAGCACGGCGGGCTTCTTGCAAAAGGCAGGCTGCTCGGCATTCAGTTCGATACGCTTTTTACGGACAACCTTTACTATGAAATCGGCAAGAGCGGCATTGAGACTGCGGACAGACTTCGCAAGGGGCTTCGCGAGCTTAACATGATATTGAGCTTTCCTGCGCCGACAAACCAGATTTTCGTTGTGCTTGAGAACGACAAAATTGACAAGCTCGCTGAATGCGCAGGTTTCGGCTTTTGGGAAAAGTACGACGACAAAAGGACGGTTGTCCGCTTTGTGACAAGTTGGGCAACAACGCCCGCCGACGTGGACGCTGTTCTTGAGGCGTTGCGCGAAAATCTCTAAAAGTCGCGATTTTTGACTTTGGTGCGATTCGCAAAGTGCGCGCACTCAGAAAAGATAGGAAAAACTATGGCAGATAAAATAAACCGCGGCGCATTGCCGATGGTAAAATTAACGCTCCCAATCGCTATGGAGCAGATTTTCAGGATTCTCGTCTCATCAGTTGATACGATGATGCTCAGCACTTACAACAACGATGCTGTAGCCGCCGTAGGTTTAGTTTCGCAGTATGTCTTCTTTTTGACGCTCGTTTTTTCGGTTATAGGCACAGGCTGCTCCATTGTCCTCGCTCAGTTCCTCGGTGCAAAAAAATCGGACAAAGATTTGAACAACATTGCGCAGGCGAGCACCGTCATGGTTTTCGTCATGTCGCTCGTCCTTACGCTTCTCGTTATTTTTGGAACAGGTGCTTTGCTTTCGTGCTACGAGCTGGAGGATGCCGTCCGCGACTACGCATGGCAGTATTTTGTAATTTACGGCGGTATATTCTGCTTTTTCAACGCATTCAGTCTCTTGCAGGGTGCCATTCTCCGCAGCTACGGCTACACTAAAGAAGCGATGATTGTCTCTATCGTTGCAAACCTCACGAATGTTCTTGGAAACGCGCTTTCTCTTTACGGATGGTTCGGGCTTCCTGTTCTTGGAGTTGCTGGCGTGGCGGGTGCATCGGGCTTTGCGATGGTTGTTTCGTGCATCATGTTCACGGTTTATATCCGCCGCAAAAAAGATGTTGCGTTTAATCTTAAAGGCATTACAAAAGTGCCGCATGAAAGCTTCCGGCTCGTGCTTAAAGTTGGTGTCCCGACCGCCGGCGAAGGCCTTTCGTACAACGTCAGCCAAATTGTGATTATGGCTATGATTTCGACACTCGGCACGAACGCAATGTCTTCGCAAGTTTACACGATGACGATTCTACGCTTTGTGTTCGCGACTGCTATGGCGGTCGGCAACGCTACGCAGATAAAAGCCGGATATTACGTCGGTGCGGGCGAAAAAGAGATTGCGTACAAAAAAGTCTTCATTTATCAGCTCGTTGCAACCGGCTGCTCCATGATAATGATAGTCATCGTGAACCTGATAAAGAACCCGGTCGTCAGCATCTTTACAGATATACCGGAAGTACATGCGCTCGTCTGTACGCTGCTTATTTACTCTGCCTATATGGAGTTCGGGCGTTCTCTGAACCTTGTGTACGTCGGTGCCCTTAAAGGCGCGGGCGACGTTCGTTTTCCGGTGCTTTACGGTATCTTTTCGAACTGGGGAATCATGGTTCTTGGCAGCTACATTCTCGGTATAAAATGCGGTCTGGGGCTTGTGGGGTTCTGGCTTGGCATAGGCACCGACGAGACTACGCGCGGCATCGTTATGCTATTGCGATGGAAAAGCCGCCGTTGGCAAAAGTATGCACTGATTTCGTAGAAAGAAAATCGTCCTGCGCCTAAAAAACTGCGTCATCCCGCACCAAAAAACGGCACGTTACCGGATTATGTGCTTGGCGTTTGCCTCTCCAAAAATGTTGTTTGGCAAATAGCTCATGTTGAATCGCTTTCCGTCAACGCGCTCAAAACCGTCCTTCACTTTCTCGGCGGCATACAAGACAGGCGTTCCGAACATTCCTGGCCGTTCGCATCGTGCGTCCGTTCCTGCAATGACTTTTGCGACAGTTTCTATTGCTTCATCGATGATTGTTGTGTCCGTAATTTCGTGTCCGCCATACATCTTATCAAATTCGGACTGATGCTCTTTAAGGCGTAGCAGGCTTTTCATGTAGACTATTACAGGCGGAGAATTAGGAAGCTCAAGCAGTGTGTTTCCGTTACAAACATCCCCGACAAAGGCAAGACGCGTCTTGTGGTCGATTAAGACGACAGAGCCCGATGTATGGCCGGGCATTTCAAGAACTTCGATTTTTCTGTCGCCTAAATCGAATTCGTCGCCGTCATAAAGCGGAAAAATTTTCATCGGTTTAGTGTCGATAAAATCATCAAGCGTTAAAAGTTCGCGGTATTCTTTTGCGACCATCTGTTTCGCGCTCTCAAAAATCTGCTCTTTCGTGTAATTCACAGAATCAAGGAAAAGCGGTATTTCCCGATGATGAAGGTAGCAAGCGTCAAAATTGAAATTTCCCCCGATATGATCCCAGTGGGCATGCGTATTCACAACCTTAACTGGCTTTTCTGTCAGTGTTTTGCAAAAATCTGGCAGATTTCCCCCACCGAGCATGGTGTCAATAAGAATCGAATAATCTTGTCCTTCAACAAGATAGCAGTAACAATGCATTGCATTGCCGAAAAATGTGTTCTCTATTTTCCAGCACTTTTCCGCTATTTCTTCTGATTTGAAGCATGAAATTGACGACATTAAAACTCCTCCTGTTTTGCGCTTGGTGTATTTTTGTTTGCGTCATTTACGATAATCTTTCCGCCATTGATAGTGATTTTATTTGCTTGTTTTAAAAGCGCAATGCTTTCGCGCATACGGTTTTCAAGGTTTGTGCCTGTTCTTTTGAAACCGAAAGCGTGCTCCGTTTCCGTCACAAGCTCGTTTTCTGTAAGCCCGATGTTGTTTTCGATAATTTTTAACATTCCTTTTGAAATTTCATCAAGAGAGATGTATTTAATCTGCCTGCTCCCGGCGACACGGACATCAAAAGAGTTTTCGCTTTGCGCAAGGCTGTAAAAACCGTCTTCACATAGAAAAAGAGAATTGAACCTAAGTGCTTTTCGTATTTCTTTCTGGACCGTGGAAGTCACTTTGTCGCGCCCGTAAAGTGGGCAAAGACGCTGGCAGATTATGTCAAAGTGAACTGGCTGCTCCGTTTTTATCATTTCCAGAAGCGTGCTACTCAAAGTAAATGGGTGTCTACTTATATCGTATTCCTTGTATTCAGCAAACTTGTAATTATCGGTGTTGAAAGGCTTATCTGAGATAGAATACATCTCACTGATTTCTATGTTCTGTTCGTTCAATTGCGTAAAATGCTTTTTTTCAATCTCTAAATCAGCTCTGTATGTTTCTATTGCATTCGCAACAGCCTTTAGAAGCCGTTTTTTTTCTTCGGCAGTGTTTTTTATCCAGTCAGTAGACCAAATCCGGTGGATTTTCCATCCCATCATTTCAAGGACATCTTGGCGAAGACGATCTCTTTCTCTTGCTGTTCTGCTAGAATGATATGTGGCACCATCGCACTCAATTCCAATGACAAACACTCCGCTCAAAGTTGGATGTTTTACCGCCATATCGATTCTGAATCCAGAGCACCCAACTTGAGTTGAAACTTTGTATTTTTGAGAATCTAAGAAATTGTAAACAGATTGTTCAAATGGCGAATCAAATTGTAATTCATTAGAAAACTTGATTTCATTTTGAAGAACCTTAATTCCATTCCTTGCGAATTCTATGTATTTTCTAAGAAGTTTTGGTCCTTCATTAGATATTTTGTCAGTATCAATATCTGTAGGGAGAATTGAACCAATCAGTTTTATGTTATATTTTGCTCGGGTTATGGCTACATTAAGTCGTCGTTCGCCGCCAACCATACCCAATGGCCCGAATCTCATCGCCATTTTGCCTGCATTATCTTTTGCGTAACCAATGCTAAAAATTATTGTGTCGCGCTCATCGCCCTGGACGTTCTCTAGATTTTTCACAAAGAATGCTTCGTGCCTGTCTTCCTTAAAGAAATCTTCGTACTGCGGATTTGCCTGCCGTCTTTTGTTGATTGCGGACTCAATCGCGACTTCCTGAACAATGCCGAAAGTTATAACTCCTAGCGTCCGATCAGGGTGGTTCTTTATGTGCTTGAAAACTTCGTCCGCAACACGTTCGGCTTCGCATAAGTTTCCTTTGTTGGTGTAAATGCCGTTCTCAACGTAAATGTATTCGACACCCCAATCGGGCATTTCTTCTTTATTTGAAGGGAATGTGACAAGTCTGTCTTTGTAAATTGTACTGTTCGAGAACGCAATAAGATGTTCGTGACGGCTTCTGTAGTGCCAAAGAAGTTCCTTTGATGGCAAAAACAAAGCTTCTTCAAGGATAGAAGTGTCAAGAAGCTCGTTTCTATCGTCGTCTTCTGTATCAAATTCGCTGTCGGAAGTCGCGACCTCGAAAAAGTTCGTTGGCGGGAGTTGCTTGCTGTCTCCGGCAATTATCACTTGCTTTCCTCTGGAAATCGCTCCGATTGCGTTTTCTGTCTTAACCTGTGATGCCTCATCAAAAATAACGGTGTCAAACTGGTAGCAGTCCGATTCCAAGAACTGGCTTACAGAAAGTGGCGACATCATAAGACAAGGTTTCAGCGTCATAAGCAAATTTGGAATTTTGTTGAAAAGCTTTCTGATTGGCATAATCTTGCGCTGTTTGCTAAGCTCTCGCTTAAGAATATTTACTTCACCGCTTGTAAAAGTATCGAGTGGAGGAAGCGAGTTTATAATTTTTTCTTTGATTCGCAGCTGCGCTATTTTCAGTTGCTTTTTATCAAGTTCAGAAAAATCTTCTATCAGTTTTTCTTGCGTAGTATGGCGGAATTTGGCGACGGCTGGGTATTCCGGGAACACGGAATCAAGCCAAAGCCGGAAAAATCTTTTTTCGAAAATGGCAATTATTTCTTTGTTTAGTATGGGTTTGTTTTCAATAATCTGCAAAAAATCCGACAGCCCAATGGCACTCGCTTTTTCTCGGACAGCTCTGTAATCAATCCATATTTCAAGATTGTGCATGTTTTCTGCGCAAGATACGATTCTTTCTTTTATCGAATCAAAACTTTTGCTTAAAATTTCAGTCTGGTTCTCGAATTTTGCGGCGAACCACTCAAAATCATTTTTAGACTGATTATATAAGCTTTCAATCGCTGATAAATTTGATTCGACAGCAGTTTTGTAATTATCATTGGTACACGACTGGACAACAAAGTTTTGTGCTATGCTGATTCCAAGTTCACTTTCGTTGGTGCTTTTGCACGATGAAGTAAAATCCTTGAACCAATTCATGGAGTTTTCAATTTCGTTCCAGTCTGTGCTTATTCCTTGGAAACGATTCTCAAATAGATGGGAAAGCAACTCTTTTTTGTTATTGACATGCATAAGAATCGTAAGGATTTGTTTGCATTGCGCTGTGCAGTCTTTAAGTAAGTTATATTTTTCTATTTCTTTGTGGATTAAAGAAAAATCTGTATTCTCCATCTTGTATATAAGCGGAAACAAAATCGTCATCCGTGTTTTTTGATTCTCAATCGTCTCTTTCAGCTCTTGCCGTTTGTTCAAGTTTTCGAGCAGAAGAATTATGTCTGCCTGTGTTTTCTTGTTTTTAGGATTCAGCAGCAATTGTTTTAAAAGTTTTTTGTCTTTTCTGTAGGAGGAGTTGAAAACTTTGAAAACGGAGTTGTAGTTGTATTTGTACCGGATTTCCATCGACTTGAAATCGATGGAGAAAATGTCTTTGTTATATTCTGATGATATCGTATTACTGATTGTATTATAATTATTTACAATTTCTTCGTTTGTCAGGATAAAACTAAGAGTGTTTATATCGTTTTTTAGGTTGTGATAGCAGGAATCGCCGTCTACAATCGTTTCTAGCGTTTCTGCAAGCAGCTTTGCTTCTGAAATTGATGTTAAATCGGTCGTCTTGTAGTTCCATGCAGTATTCGCAATTTGAAGCTTTTCAAATAATTGCGGTAAATAATCGACAATTGATGAATAAACGTTTTTGAAGTTTTTTTGCTCAAAAATGTATTTCTGCGTCTCTTCTGTATTTTCATCGAGCCAGATTTTTGGAACAACAGGCGATGCGAAGGCCTTTTTTAAAAGCGCGATAATTTTCTCCGTGCTTTGGATATCAAGAGATTCTGCGGATATTCCAAGTTCTGCTTCCAGCCGTTTGTAAGCTGCATGTATTTTTTCGGTAGCAGCCACGATGTTGTTTTTCTTTTCGCCCAAATCATGGATAAACTCGTTCGTCATGTATTGGACAATGTTGTTACGCCACGGATTTGTGGAGCAGTCATCGTTCATCTCTTTGATTTTGCTAGCGACTAACCCCAGTGTTTCGATATATTCCCTGAACTGATCTTCTGTTGTTTCGCGTATTGAAGGAATTGAAAAACTTATATCTTCTGCATCTGAAAATTTTGAGATGATGCCGTTTGCAAAGAAAATGCTTTTGTTTAACGGAGCTATCGGTTCATTTACTTGCTTTGCGTACGTATTCAAATTGTCGCGGTCTTTTTCAAGCTTTTTAAGCTCGTGCTGTACGGAATCGTCCAGTGAAATGTTTTTTCTGGAAAGTGCCAGTACGTTTTCAAGCTGGCTGAGCGTTTCTTTTTTATTCGCCTTGTTGTTGTGCAAAGTCAGTATAAAATCTGACAATCCTGATTCTTTGAGTCTTTTGTAAACAACTTCAAGAGCAGCTTTTTTTTCTGAGACGAAAAGCACTTTTTTGCCGTCCGCAAGCTTTGACGCAATTATGTTCGTGATTGTCTGGCTTTTTCCTGTTCCCGGCGGTCCCTGCAGCACGAAGCTGACACCTTTGTCTGCGCAAAGAATCGCATCTTGTTGAGAAGAGTCCGCGTCTACAATCTGAAAAACTTCCTGAGGTTTTACACTGTCGTGGTTAAAGTCTGTTATGCTGTCTGCAGTTTGCATCATGCTTTCAAGTTCTTTTTTGTTGAAGCTGAAATTCCCCGCAAAGTCATTGATTAGCGGATGATTCATTATTGAATCTTTATGACGCTCAAGGTCTTTATACATGTTGATTTTTAGGAACGAAAGGATACTGAGACAAATCTCGTCCTTAAAAACCCAGCCGTTTTCTTTTGCGAAGCCTCGTAGTTTTTGAAGCACAAGCGGAAAATCGTATTCTTCAAACTCTGGTAAGGATATTTTGAAATCATGGCTCAATTTGTAGCTGAGAGTCGGGTTTATAACAATTTCATCTTCTGTTGCTTTAAGGACAATAGGTGATTTTATAGATTCTTGCTCAAGCGAGACAGGAACAAGGATAAGCGGTGAGTTCAGTACTTGTTTAGAATAATCGCTTTC
>JAIKVO010000154.1 GCA_024685655.1 Treponemataceae bacterium | reverse complement strand
CACCGACTTCGCTGTCAGCTGGTTAGACACAAGCATCTGGCGCAAACTTTTTCCGTAGGCACTCGCCGTCACCGCGATATACTCCGCATAATCGGCTTCCCGCGCGTTGTTGCCCTGCAAAACCTCACCGTAAATAAAAAGACCGCCACTCTTTTCAAGATCTGTTCCATCCCCCAACTGAACGATTCCGCTTTCCGTCGTCAACCTGTCGCGACCTGTAAAAAGCGGCCAAAAGTTATTCTCCTCTGAATCATCGTCGCACGGATCATCAGGAAGCCCGATATGCTTTGCAGTGTCGTAGCGAAAGCCGTCCGCACCGCAACTGATGCAGTCATTTATAAACGCCATAAAGTATCTCTGAAAAAGCGGATTTTCCGTGTTCACATCAGGAAGCCCACCCATCTTCGCTGTCGTGCACTGGTATCGGTTTGAATAATTTCCGAGTGTGTTGAAACCGTTTTTGTGGTAAAGCTTGTCAAATCCACCGACAGCCGCAATTAAATCAGCCGAAACCGCATCTACATCAGGAGTCGTGTGGTTCGGCACAACATCAACTATAACCTTTATTCCGTAAGATTCGGCAGCCTCGCACATATGGCGGAACTCATCGCGCGTTCCAAGCTGGTAGTTGCCTATCTTCCAGTCCACCGGCTGATACTGATAGTACCACTTGCCGTTGCCCATCATATCAAGTCCGCCGTTCTCGCCCTCAAGACACGTGTTGATGGGCGAAGTCTGCAGGGCGGTAAATCCAGCTTCCGCAATGCGTGGAAGGTTTTCCTCTATCGTTTTGAAAGACCAGCACCAGCAGTGAAGAATCGTGCCGTTACCGATGTATTCCCTCGTATTATCTATAGGAACACTATATACAGATTTTTCGGCATTATCCCCAGAATGATTTGTTGTGCGGCAGCCAAAAAACATGACGCAACACCAAGCGACAATAACAACGGCACGAAACATTTCGAAACTAATAACTAAAAACTTGTTTTTCATATCAACACCTGAATAACATTGTACCACACTCCGTATGATTCGTGCGCTAAAATCCGCGTTTTTCAAAAAAATCGTACTATCCCACTTGAACAAAAAAAAGAAAGATGATATATTGTTTCCTCGTAAGGGCGACTAGCTCAGCTGGTAGAGCAACAGACTCTTAATCTGTGGGTCCGGGGTTCGATCCCCCGGTCGCTCATTAAAGGCTAAATCTTTAGGAAGTAAAGGTTTAGCCTTTTTTGTTTTAAACCCAAAAAGCCCGGAAAACGTAGGTGCGGGGAACTGTGGGGAAAACTAATCTGTGGGTCTGTTTTCTGGGTGTCGGGAAAAAAATCTGTGGGTCTGTTGGAAAGGTGTTGGAAATAAGCCTGCGGATTTTTGAAAATAAAGCTCTCTATTCTTGCAAAATTACACGCCATATATTATATTTATGAAAACAAATGATATTATATTTGCACAATTCTACAATATTAGGGAGTTTTTGAAAATATGCAGCTTGTTCGAGAAGATTATCTTAAATTAATCCGTCCGTATTATGATGTAGACTTAATAAAAGTGATAACAGGAATTCGTCGTTCAGGAAAATCAGTTTTGATGGAAACTATAAAAGATGAGATTCTTGCGAGCGGAGTTAAAGGCTCTCATATCATCAGCATCAATCTAGAAGATTTGGACTATTCTTTTATTACGGACGCAAAAGACCTTCATGAAGAAATACAAAGCTGCATTGTTGATGATGAAAAATACTATATTTTCCTTGACGAAATTCAGCATATAAAAAACTTTGAAAAACTGCTTGCCTCATTAAAGGCAAAATATAACTGCTCAATATTTGTTACAGGCAGTGACTCCACAATGCTTTCTGGGGAGCTTGCTACTCTTTTGACCGGGCGCACTGTTGAATTTGAAATCTTTCCTTTCAGTTTTAAGGAATCTGTAGACTTTTTAGAATTAAACAAAATTGAATGCAATCCTGATGAGTTTATAAAGGACTACATAAAATGGGGAGGATTTCCTTTACGCTTCAGTTTTAGGGAGAAAAACTCTATCAAAAGATTTTTGGATAATTTGTATTCAAATATAATTAACCGCGACATCATTAAAAAATCGAGCAAAATTGATAGGCAGGCATTTAAAGACATTTCTCTTTATATTATGTCAAATGCCGGAAAAGAATTTTCTGCGGAAAAGATTGCAAATTATTATACTAAAAAAGAAAAAAGAGCTGTAAGCACACGTACTATTTATAATTACATTGAAAAACTGCACAAAGCCTATATTCTTCATTCCTGCAAAAAATATAACATCGCAGGTAAAACGGCATTGGATTCTTCTGATAAGTTTTATGCTACCGATACAGGACTGCGCACTTTAAACACAAATACAATCAATTATGAAGATACTTTCTTCCTTGAAAACATAGTGTACAACGAGCTTTTGATTCAGGGTTTTTCAGTCTTTACAGGAAAAACCTACAAAGGGGAAATAGATTTTGTTGCAGTAAAAAACAGCAAAAAATGTTTCATTCAAGTTGCATATCTTCTAGCAAGCGAAGATACAATCAGACGTGAATTTGGAGCTTATGACAAAATAACGGACGCTTCGCCTAAATATGTTCTGTCTTTGGATAAAATTGATTTGAGTCACGATGGAATTGAACATCTTAATATCGTGGATTTCCTTTTGCATAAAGCAACCCTGCATTTGTCTTAATTAATAGATATACAGATTATAAGCATGGTTCAGACAAAAGGTGAGACTCTTTCTTTTTCGCATGAATCGCCTTATAATATAGACAACTATATACAACCGGAGACGCGATATATGTTAATCATCATCCTAATCGTTCTTTTTATTTATATTTACCGGAAAGCGACACCCAAAACAAAGTCAGTCATATATTTCGTGGTTTTCACACAGATTATAAAATTCTTCGCAAGGCGTAACAGAAAAGATCAGGATGTAACACGTATTGAAGACAAAAAAGAAAAGCCATATGAACGTTTACCCGGTGATTTTATTTGAAACCAAACACCAGAAAGGCACAGAAAGTAAACAAATCGCAAAATGAAAACAACACTTACAAAACAAATTACCGCAGGAAATAAGTTTTCATAACGCCTTTGCCTTTGATTTCCATTTCGACAGGCTCAGAATAATCGATATCATCTTTTGTAAGGTTCATCGTTTGCTCCGAAACATGGATTTTAGACGTTTCTCCGGAGCTTTCCATTCGGCTTGCGACGTTCACCGTATCGCCCCAAATATCGTAAATAAACTTTGTTTTTCCGATAACGCCTGCAATAAGGCTTCCGCTGTTAATTCCAATTCTCATAAAGAGTTTTACATCGCTTGAAGCGTTGAAATCCTCAATATCCTGTAACATTCCGCGAGCAAACTTGATGAGCGAAAGTGCGTTCTTTTCCGCAGGCTCGTTTCCAAAAAGACCGGAAGCCGCCATGTACGAGTCGCCGATTGTCTTGATTTTTTCAATGCCTTCGCGCTGCGCCCTTTCATCGATGCGGGAATAAAGCGAGTTCAGGGCACCTACAATAGCATCTGCATCAAGATGGCTTGTTAATTTTGTAAAGCCGACGATATCGGCAAAAAGCACGGAAGCGTTTCCTATCTTGTCAGCGATTGTCGCATTTTTGTCCATGGAAAGGCGTTTCGCAATTTCCTTTGGAAGGATATTCAAAAGAAGCTCTTCGGAACGGTTCTTTTCTTCCTGAAGTTCCTTTGTGCGCTCCTTAACGGTGTCCTCAAGCTTTTTGTTTTCTTCCTCAACGCGGATAATTTTTCCTTCGGTCAATGAAATCGTGATTGAAACAATGAAAAGAATTGAAAGCAGAATTAAAGCAACGTCAAAAACTATATAAGACAACGGCTTAAGAACGCTTTCGTATGTGAATATGATTTTTGAATCGAGCGGTGAAAAATCCGCAGGCGAGTACATTATGCACCCAAAACCAAGTGTCTTAAGCGGAGAAACTTGATAATAATCGGCTCCGTGGATATTTTCCTCATCATCCGTCTGAGGTTTCCTAACTTTCATCTCGGTTTGTGAAAGCGTAAAACTT
>JAIKVO010000128.1 GCA_024685655.1 Treponemataceae bacterium | reverse complement strand
GCCATTTATTCCCTCTTTATAAAAAAGGAGCCTGTTTCCGTAACAAAACAGGCTCCAGAGTATGTGCGCCGGAGAGAATAGAACGCACAAGAATGGTTACGGGCATTCTTCTGCGCTCTAACTGTCTTAATGATAGCGCAGTGTGCTGTTTCAAGATTGAAAATAGGCATAAAAAGAGCCCTTCTTCTGATATAATTAAATTGCCATAAAATCATCCAAAAGGAGGGCTTGATTTGAACAGTCTGATAAAATGTCCGAAATACGTTCCGAAAATTACGGAGCGGACATCTCCGGGAATCATCCGATGTTTGAACTGCAACGCAGAGCTTGTTTTCACGGAGAAAAAGGAAGCGTTCTATCAATGTAGAGTGTGCGGAGCCGTGTTCACCCAGAAGGGATTAGTTCCATTTGACAAAGCCCAGGAACTGTTTCCTGCTGATGTGATTATGGATTACTGATTTCCACAGCGTGTCCGAGATAGATGTCTCCAAGGAAAAGAGCAATCGAGGAGATTCCACCAGGAAGCCTGACTCTGAGGTTCCTGCCCCTGAAAACTGCTGATGTCATGCTCCAGAAAAGTTTTCCCTTGTATGTGATGATACCTGTCGCGGACACTCTGACTTCATCTAAATCGTTTTTCGTAAATGTTGTGGTTTGCTCACGTTTTGAGAAACACCGCCTGACGGCTTCTTTCAGGAAATAAAAGAAAGGCTTTATGCATGGTTTCCGGCACTCGAAAAGCAGCGGAATAAAACCGTCCGTGCTGATTTTGTACGTGACGCAGGGGAACGGAGCGTTTCCGTCAGCGATTGACGCGGCATACATATCAAGACGGCTGAGCTGCTGGCTTAACGGCTTTTGTCTTTCAATTGTCGAACGAAGGAATCTTATCATGCCTCAAGCATATACCGTGTGTGCAAACTGCTTTTGAACAACGGCACATAAAAAAAAGCCCCGGAAAACACTTGCATTTTTCGGGGAATGTGGTATAGTAAGTGTAGGGAGAAACGGAGTTTACTCCGGGACACCCTGACGAAGGGAAACTACAAAGTTTCCCCGGTTTTTTTTAAAACAGTTCACCTAAACGTTTTGTATAAAGTTTTCCCTCTGTAATTATGTACACAATACATGATTTATCAGGAATCGGATCTCCTTTTCTTTGTCTTACCAATAATTCACCATGTATTGCTGAAAAACAAGATTCTGCAGAAAAATTCCTTTCTACAAAACAATATACATTTTTGGCTTGTTTCAATCCTTCAAAAACGTTATCTTTTACTGCCCTTTGTCCACCATGAACAAATTTCATTTCACAATATGCACCTTTGAATATTGTATCAGAATTTTTTCCTTCATTTCTTTCTGGAATCAAATAAACAGGTTCTTCTGATATTCTTGCAAGCTGTTTTGCTATATACAAATCATTTTTATAAACTTTTGCGCTTTTTAAACCATCTTCAAATCGTTTGCTTGAAATGATAACACCTTCATCTTCTACCCATTTATCATCAACAAGCACTTTGAAATTATCAGCAATTCCGTTTTGTTTTGCAAATGATAAGACATCTTCAGCTAAATTATATTCTGCAATTCTATTAAGCATTGATGGAGTCATTCTCCACCAGCTTTCTTTGTCCAACGGATTACCGCCGAAACCGTCCTGTACCTTGAACTTTGTAAGGCTTTTCATGCTCGGATTCTCGACGTTGTTTCCGAGCTTGCCAATTTGTGACGGCCAGATGGCGCGTATGGACGTTCTGCACTGGAAGTGATAGGGCGGGAATCCGTATTTTTGCCAGAAAGGATGTCCTACTGGCAGAATCATACCGTAGCCGGATTCCGTGAGCAGATGACGGCAGATTTTACTGGTGCGCGAGTCCTCGATTACCATCAGCTGATAAGCTGCGACTCCTGTGTTCTCATACTGCTGCAGCTTTCCGGCTATGTACGCGCTCTGCGTGTTGGTGCGGAAGACGTTCTCCCAGTAGCCGGGCTTTATTCCGAACGTGTCAACGTTTACTTTCTTTTTTAGTTCTTCCCATGTCGATGAGTATGAACCACCTTTTTCCAATGCGCTTACAAGTATCTGCTTCGCCTTGTTGACTATTTCCGCTTCACCGAGCTTCGCGACAGTGAACGCACGGAAACGCAACTTCGGCTCCAGCTTGTACCATTCAGTCTTTGACATCGGCACCTTAGACTTCAAGAACTGTATAGCCTCGGTGAACGGAACAGCCGGAATCTCAGTCTCGTCTGCCGCGTTTATTTTTCTTTCCGGATTCTCTTCCTCTGCGTGTATGAGTCCGAGCATATAGGACGAGCCTATGAGCTTCTCTATTGCCTCGACCATCTGCGCACTTGCGGGGCTGTCATAAGGCTGTTCAAGTGTGGCTTTATCGGCGTTTTTAACGGTGTTTAAATAATCTGTAAGGATGTTTTTAAGGTGCGGTTTGACCGCTTCCGCCGTAAGAACACAAAGGCTGTCAAGCTCACGGATATTTGCGCGTTCACGGCGGAGCGAGTCAGAATCTGCTAGAAAAATCGAAAGTTTTTTTTTACGTCTTTGGGGTTGCCGGAATCGCTGAGCATAACTTCCGAAGACGGTTCACGCACGAAAGCGTCCTCATCGTCCTTAGGCTCCGGCACTCCGTAATACGAGTAAAGTGCGGATTTCGAGACAGGAACGCTTCTGTCTATGGCTTTCATAACGTCATCGAAGCTTGCGCGGCGGTCAACGTCGAACATAATCTGCGGAGCAGCGGCATCCTTACCGAAGTTAAGCTCAACAGTCCAGTCGATTATTTTCTGCAGGACGCTCTGCAATTCGAGCGCAACGCTCTTGCAGTCCTCGAAAAGCAAATCTGCCTGAACTTCGCCCAGGGCAAGAGAACCGCCGTTCGTTGTAGAGGTTGCGATTGCTTGTCCTGTAAGGCCGTAGGAAATCTGAGTATCGCAGGCTTCGACAAGCTCCTTGAAATGGGAAAGGTCGCCCGTCATGCCGATATCCTTGATTTCCTTGACGTTGCCGACACCTGCTGCGGAGCCGGACGTAACTCCGAGCAACATTTCCGCTATAGAGTTGGCACGTTCACGAACCTTATTATCATCTCCGTCGCATTCAAACAATGCCAGGAGAGATTTTACAGAAAACTTTTCTGTCGCCTGCAGCCAGAAGTCGTATCCGGCTTCTTTGAAGCACCAAGCCCAGTAGACACAGCGCAGAACGGAAGTTCCGTATGGGTTCTCGTCGTCAGGATCATGCTGATAGATAAGCCATTTGTAATCCTGGTCAAGCTTTTTGTTCGTATTGGTCAGATACAAATCCCAGCTTCTGTTGAAGTGGAAACGCTCCGGCTTTCGAGTGATAAAGTTATCTGGAGTATAGGTGTTTCCGTCAATTTTCCAGATAAGTTCAGAAACAGAAAAACCGTAGTCCAAAGCTGTGAGCATACGCTTCATTTTCTTGTGAGGATTCTTGAAGAGCTGCAAACCCTTAATAAAATCATAAACCTTTTCGTCTGATTCATCCTGAACGATATGCAGCGGAAAGTTCAAACTTCCGGCTTTTAGAAGATTCAAGAGTGACTTAATGCGCGGGTCCTTCTTCATCTTGCGGTAGGTTTCGTAGCTTTCAAAAGTGCCGCTTGCAATGTCATCTGGATTCGGCATATAGCTTATGAAGTTCAATACGCTGTCGGTAATAATTTGAGACTGCATTTCTTTCTTTGTAGGTTTTGCCATTTTCTATCTCCTTGCCCTGCCGATGATTCTGTTTGCGGCGGTCTTTAATTGTCTTGAAACTGAACTGATTGCAACGTTTCCTGTGCTTCCTTTTTCTGCTGCCTTGATAGCGAGGTAGAGACCATCACACAAGTCGTCGAAGGCTCCCATAGGGAACTCTGTAAGCTGTGTGATGATGTTCTCACATCCTTTTGTAGGGAAACGGATAAAGCCATTCTGAACTAACATAGAGTAAGAACGGATTCTCATCTCCTTTGGAGTTGAGCCTACGCCAATAAGCTGAATCGGGAAGTAAAGCCCTTTTTCAATTCCAAGTTTCTGAATGTACTTGCCGTAAATGCCGGAGAAAACAACGTTTTCCCAGCCGATAGCGGCAAAGTGATAAGCTTTATAAAGCACTTCCATTTCTTCGAGTGTCTGCTGTTCTGAGCACGCCTGAGAGAAACACGGAAGCACATAAATGATTCCGGTTTCCTTGTCTCTTGCTACTGGAACTTCTGCAGTTCCATCGTGTGCGCCGGTTGCAGGGTCAACTCCCAGGAAGAACTGAAGCTGACTGCGTGGTGGAAGCTCTGAATATCTGAACGCGTCTATCCATTCCATCTGAATGATTCTCTCTTCATCTGCAAGAGGTTCATTCATGTATTCCGTTGAGAATGCAGAAACACCGATTGTCTTTTTCTTGTCCTCAAGGCTCTGAATATCCCAGTATTCCGGCCAGAGCGGCGTTCCGTCTTCACGGATGCAGGAAAGTCTGACTGCTATCCAGTTTACAAGGTCTCCGGCTTCGAGCTCACGGCAAAGGCGGCTAATCGGGTCGTCATTGTGAAAGATTGTGTTTACCCAGATTATGAAAGCAGATTTACCGAGGTTGAAAACTACGCGTTTTAGCCAGCGGTGGATTTTATTTCTCTGGGTCGGACTGTTGATTGCATCGTCTTTGAGCACGTCATCTATAACGATAAGATCAGGGCGGTATTGTCTGAAACGTGTACCACGCATAGAAGCACCGCTACCTTTACTCTGGATGCAGGTTCCGTTTGTAAGCTCAAGGCGGTGGTTGGTCCAGCAGTCGCCCTGAAGCTCGCCGTAATCTTCGAGAATTCTTTCGTTCTCTTCGATTTCTGTTTTTATGTTTCCGAGATTCTCTCCAGCAGCGTCACCGGAAGCACCGATAAGAAGCACATATCGGGCTCGTTTGGTAAGCGCACACCACAGAACATAAGCAAACGACCAGCGGACCGTCTTACCGTGTTCGCGGGGTTCTATGAACATGGCTCCGGAA
>JAIKVO010000084.1 GCA_024685655.1 Treponemataceae bacterium | reverse complement strand
TCTTTGTCCATGTGCCGCCCGATAAACACAAGCTTTATCATGCGGTCACCGATTTTTTCGTCCCAGCTCTTAGCAGCTTCCGGGTCTGATTCAAGAACGCGCTTAATCTGTCCTTTCGGGGCCGTCGCAAGCCAGTCACCTGAATAACCGCAGCTTATCTGCTTTCCGGCCTGCTCAATGACGTAAGCCGCTTCGTTATCGTCAGAGAACCACACAAGACCTTTTGCACGGATAACCGTTGACGGCCATTTTGCCGCGAAACGCTCCAGTTCCTCGCGCACGAATGGCTTGCGGCGGTAATAAACGAACGTACCAATGCCGTATTCTTCTACCTCGCCGCCCTCGTGGTCGTGATGATGGTGGTGGTGATGTCCATGATGCTCATGCTCATCGTGCTCATGCTCATCGTGCTCATGCTCATCGTGCTCATGCTCATCGTGATCATCATCGTCGTCGTCATCATCGTGGTGATGGTGCTCATGCTCGTCATGATCGTGGTCGTCGTCGTGATGATGATGCTCGTGTTCATCATGCTCGTGGTCATGGTCATCATCGTCATCATCATCGTGCTCTTCTGCCTCAAGCTCCTCCATCTGCTTTATCCATCCGGCGGAGGCATATACTTTCTCAAAGTCGAACGAGTTCGTGCCAAGAATATCAGAAAGCTCCACAACGCCTTTCTGTGTCTCAATCATCTTGGCAGTCGGCTGCAACGTCTTTACGACAGCTTTAACTTCTTTAAGCTGCTCCGGTGTAACAAGGTCAGTCTTGTTAATCAGGATTGTGTTGCAGAACTCAATCTGCTGAATAAGAAGAGCCTCAATGTCTTCTTCGTCAAGGTCTTTCTTAAGAAGCGAATTGCCGCTGCCAAACTCTGTAACAAGGCGAGCCGCATCAACAACAGTAACGATATTATCAAGTCTGCACACCGCCGGAATGGAACGGTCGCCAGTCGCACCGGAAAGTGCCTCAATCGTCTGCGCAATAGGCATTGGCTCACAAATGCCGCTCGCCTCAATCAGGATATAATCAAAACGCCCTGTTTTCGTAAGGCTGATAATCTGATTCATCAAGTCCGTTTTGAGTGTACAGCAAATACAGCCGTTCTGCAGAGGTACTAGAGAATCCTTGTCTTCCTGCACAATGCCCGCGCCTTTCGCGATTAAATCCGCATCAATGTTCACCTCGCCAATATCGTTGACAATTACGGCGACTTTATAGCCTTTCTGGTTATTAAGAACGTAGTTAAGAAGTGTTGTTTTACCGGCCCCCAAATATCCGGTAAGAAGTGTTACGGGGATAAGGTTCTTTTTCATAGTACACTAAATATAATGATTTTCTTGAATAACGGCAACAAGATAGATTTTGTGCGAAATCTGTCGCGTTTTAAGACCTCCGCACTTAGCTTGAAACTTCGTGCTATGCACTTGTTGCGAAATACACTAGTTCGCATTCTATCAGTTGCTGCAGAACATTCGGAACTGAAGGAGTTCCATCCCGGAGCGTTGTTACTCGTAAATCAAAAAAAAATGCATTTTTATTTATTTTTTTTGTAACTTTTTTCACATACAACGGTTAGATATATGAAAACACGCTGATACAAAAGCTGCAATCTTAGTATCAGTCACATGCCAATTATGAGCACTGTAATTTTTTCATCCTCCTCCACTCCTTTTTTTATTTGCCGCCGGAAGTTTTCCGGCGGCATTTTTTAGCACCAGCCACCGCACAAAAAAAGCCCTGCGTATCTCAAAACGCAGGGCTTAGCAAATATTATGTCATTGCTTACGCTGTCAGTTCTCAGTTCTTTTCTACATGTATACTGCCGGAAACTGTCTCGGCGGAAATCTTTACACCGCCATTCTTATATTCGTTCTTTCCACTTCTTGTCTTATGATTAGACGTAAAGCCGGTGAAATCGTTTTTCGTTGTACCGGAAACACTTGAATAATCAAGCGTAAAGCCTTTGTTCTCCGGTATCGAAATATGAACGGAGCCAGAAACCGTATTTACTGAGCTGTTGGAATCAACCATTTCAGAAGTAGTTACATGTACACTTCCAGAAACGCTGTCAACATCGAACTTCCTGATTTTTCCTTCTATGGTTGTACTTCCGCTGACAGAATCAGTATCGACGGAGTCTGCATTGATGTCTGTCAGTTTTATTGAACCGCTCACAACATCAACGTCAATCGAACTTACCGTCAGTTTATCCACACGAACACTGCCACTTACGCTATTAATTCTTATATCGCGTGAAGATGCACGGCTTGATGTATTGAATGACGCAGGAACCGTAATTTCAACACTCGTTTTGTACTGACCGAAATTGAAGTTGTTTATACTTTTCGGAGTCTTTACAGAAAGAGTACTTCCGTTCAGTTTTGCGACAGGCCGTTTTTCTTCCGGCAAATTCGTCGTGATTTTCACGATAATGCTGTCGCCGGACCCAACAGACATGTTGAACGATGACGATACCAAATCTATATCAACAGATTTTACCGCAGATTCTGAGTAAGATGTCTCTATCGTCTCCGTTCCTGTAGGAGTAAAATCTTTATTGAACCAGTTGCCTAAAGACAATATATTCCAACCCTTGTCCGAATTGCTCAGACCTCTTACAAGTATTCCGCAAAGAAAAATCGCGATTAATATCCAGATAGCCGCTATAATATATGAACCAGTATGCTTCATCTGATTACCTCTTGTTCACGAAATCATCATAACGGCGTGATTCCCAAAGAATACGGATAGCACGATCAACAGCGGCACCGATAAGCCAGATAATCCAAGTTATATCCCATCTCATTGTAAGGAAACTTAATGCAAAATAAATGATAGTCACAACAAGCCAGTATATCTCCATTATCTGCCTGAACATTCGCACAGCAGGAGAAACATTGCGTCCTGTGTAGTACCGAGAGTTTGCACGATATGCCGATTTTCCGCCACCTGCCCCACCGGCTCCGCCATTAAAACCGGCACCAGGCGCACCATCGGCACCAGCACCTGTTCCGTTTTCGGTTCCGTTCGTCTCGGTAGAAACTTCTCTTGTGCTGCAACCGTTGTCGTAATTACTATTGTCACAGTTGTTTTCGTAGCAGTCATAGCCGTAAGCATCACTATATCTGCCAGTAAATTCAAGCGGAGTACTCATCCTTGTATAAATGATAAGCCCTGTAGATGCCGCCGCACAAAGCAAGAATAACAAAACGCCAGCTACAGGCGCAAACCAAAACACAGAGCAGCCAATAATACATGCTACACCTACGAAATACCCCATTACAGCGATGGAGATATTTCTTGCTCTCCTTTGTCTGTAAAACTGCATTCTCTCGTTAAATTCGTTGTCGTTCATTTTTATACCTCTCAACAATCCTAGTTGTTTTTCTTTATCGAAATCGAGCCAGAAAGAGTTTCTGCCTCAATTTTTACTTTACCGTTTCTATAAGTCGTCCTGCCGCTTCCTTTTCCTTTGAAAGAAGTAAACTCATCGGTGACACGACCAGAAAGAGAGCTGAATTCAAGCTCAAATCCATTATTTTCTGGCATAGAAAGCCGTATTGCACCACTCAAAGAACTCATTGAACTGTCATCCTCGAACGGACGGGAAAGTTCAAGCTCTATCGAACCAGATGTAGTGCTTATATCAGTTTGCGCCAAAACACCTGATACACTGACTGCTCCGCTTGTTGAAGAAAACTCGCTCTCATCGGAACATATCAAGTTATCTGCCTGTATTTTGCCGCTCGTCGAGGAAACTTCCAAATCATTAACCTCGCAACGATCAAGTTTAATTTTACCGCTTGTGGATTCCAAACCGCAATCATCGCACCAAAGCTGAGAAACATCAATATTGCCGGATACGGTGGAAATTCTCCAATCTTCAGCGTAAAACGACTCAGGAACAAAAATCCTCAATTTGCTTTTTGAGCTTTCTTTTCCACTTTCTATTTTGCACAAAAGAGTCGTACCGTTCACGTAGCATACAGGGAATTCGCCGTTCTGCGATTCTGCTATTACCAAAATATCTTTTTTATCCCACAGTCTGACTTCTACTTCGGACCTATAAACTTTTACGCTTACACTGTCCACTCCTTGCGTAGAGAACAAAAGGCTTTGCTCCTCAGAAATTCCGCTTCCTTTTGATGCACATGAGAAAAAAGCAAGACATATCATGAGGCACAACGCTGCTTTAAATAAATGTTTCATAGAATATGACTCCCGTTACATGATTATAACACACATGATAAAAAAATATGTCACCACTTTTTTGAAAAACCCTTGCTCTTGAAAAAATATCGCTTTATACTGGAATAGTTCGTAAATTCTGCGAATTTACGGACAAACCACAAGTTTTCCAAGGGAACCTTGATAATACTTGTTTTACGTCGCTGTCCGAAATCTGAAAATTTCAGACAGTTATACAATTTATTCACATGAAGGCTATTATGACAAAAAAATTATTCATACATGTTATACTTATTCTCTCTATAATATGCGTTTTTTTCGGATGCGCATCAACAAAAGCTGCTGGTACATCATCTACAAATGGAAAAACAAGCTCAACGACGAACACAAAAATAACGGACTGGTACAAAAAAAGTGACGGTGAAAAAACATCCTCACCGGAATGGCTTCAGAAACTAGCATTCGGAGACGGAAGCGCATATCTTTCATCAAAGGGAAAAACTTCCGGCTCACAGCGTTTCATCGTAATCGCAGCAGGAGAAGGCGCAGACCTTGAGGATGCGGAGATAAACGCCACAAACGACTTAAGCCGCGCAATGGCGACAGAGATGTATCTTGTTCTGAGCATAGCAATGAAAGATTTTACTATGGAACAGAAAAAACAGCTTTTTGAAGCATGCATGAAAGTGGACGAGCCTGTAAAAGCCACAAAAGAAGGCAGATTCTGGCGCAAATATGAGACAACGAAAAACGGAAAAACGACGGTATCTTACACAGATTATGAATTCTACAGCATTTCGCAAGAGGAATTCAAAAGACAGCACGAAGCGTTTCTGACACAGATTTTCCAAATGGAGATTTTTGACAGGGTTACACTTTCACAGATGATTACCCAGTACTCAAACTTCAAGACAATCGTAGAGGAGACGTCTATCAAGGAACTCTCCGACAGCAAAAAAACTGCATGGAAAGCCACTATAGACGCATGTACGACAGGGCTTTTTGAGAGCACAAAAAGCAGTGGCATAAATCCCCTTGTAAAGAACCTTATTGTTGAATACAACTGACAGACATGGAAAGAAATAGCAGCTACAAGAACAGGGAGCTTTCCTGGCTCCAGTTCAACGAGCGCGTCCTGAACGAAGCTGGGAACAGCAAGACTCCTTTAGCAGAAAAGCTTACGTTTATCTCTATTTATCAAAAGAATCTTGACGAATTCTTCATGGTGCGCGTCGGAACTCTTATGGTTCAAAGCAACTCCAAAGAGGAAATCCGCGAGAACAAAACATGGATGACAAGCCGAGAGCAAGTGAATGCCATTCTGGAGAGGGTGAAAGAACTTGAAATAAAAAAAACAGAGATTTACGACAATTTGATGAAGGAGCTTCATTCAGAAGGATTAAGCATAATAAACTTCAACAAACTTTCTAGTGAAGACGCTGCATTGCTCGAAAAATACTTTGACACTCACATAGCACCTTTTCTTTCACCGATTATCGTGAACAAGCATCAGATGTTCCCGTTCCTTGACAACAAAGAATTGTATGCCATTGTCCTGTTGGAAAAAAACGACGGAAAAAGCAGAATAGGCATCGTTCCATGCACGAACACAGTGTTCAAAAGGCTTATCGGCGTTCCGTCACACCCCGGATCTTTTATGCTTTGCGAGGAGCTGATACTCCATTTTGTCTCAAAACTTTTTGACCGCTATAATATTGTTCAAAAATCAGTTATGCGCGTAACAAGAAACGCTGATATTGATGCAGGCGACGTATATGACGAGGATCTTGATTACCGGGATGTAATGGAGCACCTAATAAGGCAGCGTAAACGGCTAAGTCCTGTCCGGCTGGAACTTTCGCGTGACATAAACGAAAACACTCTGGAAAAGATCGCTTTATACTTAGGAATAGAGAAAAATCATATAATCCGGGTGAATACGCCTCTTGATTTTTCATTCACGAGGCTTCTTCAAAACTATCTGTCGGACAAGACGGAACTTTTTTACAAACAGTACAGTCCGCGGCTTCCGGCAGGCATAAACGTCAAAGAAAGCCTTATAAAGCAGATTGAGCAAAAGGATATTCTTCTATCCTACCCTTTTGAAAGCATGAAACCGTTTATGCGGCTCCTGAACGATGCTGCAGAAGATGAAAGCGTCGTCGCCATAATGATAACGCTTTACCGTGTGGCGGACAGGAGCAAGGTCATAGAACTTCTGTCGGAAGCCGCGGAGAACGGCAAGAAAGTCATTGTCCTTGTGGAGCTTCGCGCGCGTTTTGACGAGGAAAACAACATCGAAATGTCCAAACGCCTTGAAGAAGCAGGGTGCAACATTATCTACGGACTTGGAGAGTATAAAGTCCATTCAAAACTTTGCCTTATAGTGCGCAAAACAGAAGACGGAATTTCATACATCACACAGATAGGAACAGGCAACTACAACGAAGAAACGTCGCGCATGTATACAGATTTCTCGCTTCTTACGGCGAATCCGGCTATAGGCGAGGACGCTTCGCAACTTTTCAAGGCACTTATGCAGGGAAAACCGGTTGAGCACACAGAACAACTTCTTGTCGCGCCTAAAGAATTACAAAACGGAATACTTCGCCTTATGGACGAACAGATTGTACGGGCTTCTCATGGTGGAGACGGATATATCGGCATAAAAATAAATGCGCTCACCGACCGCGCTTTGATAGAAAAGTTTATAGAAGCGTCTAGAGCAGGTGTTAAAATCGAGCTTATCGTTCGCGGCATCTGCTGCCTTATTCCGGATATACCGGGGCAGACGGACAACATTACGGTTGTAAGCATTGTCGGCCGTTTTCTGGAACATTCGCGTATCTACAGGTTCGGCAAAGGCAAGGACGAAAAAATATTTATTGCTTCGGCAGATTTTATGACACGGAACACAACCCGCCGCGTAGAGGTTGCCGTCCCTGTTTTTGACGAGGATGCAAAGAAAAAACTGAAGCACGTTTTTGACACGCTTATGGCCGATACAGAAAACGGTTCAATACAAACTTCTGACGGACTGTATAAAGAGCGTCTGCCCCAGGAAAACGAAGCAAGGGTAAACTCGCAGGAACTTCTTTTTGAGGAAGCATACAAAGCAGAAGCAGATGCCGCGAAAAACTCTCATAACGAGAAAATGCCGTGAAAGTCGTTATTTACAGCACAAATCCTTCACCCCACAATCCAGAGACTTTTCTAATCGGTTCGAATCCATCATGGCTCTCCCAATGGAATGAAACAGCAAAAAAACACAATGAGCTCGATATTTTCATCGTGGCCGCGCTGCCCGGCCTTTTTTTATTCGATGCAAACGACAACAAAGATTTTTGTACCGCCCCACAGGTTTCAAAAAGTTCGGATATCAATTCATGTACGCCGCCAAACCTTCACATTGTTTTACTCGAAAGCAGTTTACCAGAACACGCGGCGGAAAAAATCGCGTTGCTAGCACCCGACATCGTTGTTGCAGCCTCATCATGGACACTCTCTTATGACTGGCTCCCGTTAAACGATTCCGTCACTGCAAATCTTCTTGGAAAAAGAGGAATCAAGACAATCTGCAACAGCTCACGACTTTCCATGAACTGCTTTAACAAGGCTTGTACGCACAACATGTTGGAAAAACACGGTTTTCTTATGCCAGAATACATTTATGTGAATCACGAAATGTACAAAACTGACTTGAAAAAAGCCTCCGCAACTTTTAACGCATACCGGGAATACGTTCTCTCGCGCCTTTCCGAGATGAGTTTTCCTGTCGTCATCAAGCCTGTCGCGGGCGTAAGTTCGCTTGGGCTTAGAATAGCAGACACATTCCCGGCGGCAAAGGCTTTTCTTGACTCCAGAAAAAACGGCTGCGACCACATTGTTGAAGAATATCTTCCCGGCATTCAGATGGGGCTTGAGATCCACGGAAGCCCATACAACCGCAGCATAAAGAATAAATACACCGTTTTTCCGCCTATGGAATTCTCGCTCAACAGCTACGGAATAACAAACCCGCGACAGAGCATGAAAAAAGGTCCCGTATCGCAAGAAAAATATCCGCTCCCCGAACTTTACGCAGAGATGGAACGACTTGCCGAGATTTTACAGTTTTCTGGCACGCTACAAATCGACTTAGTATATTCCCACGAAAAATGGTATATTCTGGAACTTAACAGCCGTCTTTCAGGCATGACATCAACATATGCGGCTGCTTTCAGGACTACTGTCCCTGAAATGATTTTACAAGATGCCGGACTTATTGACGGCGAATACAAAAATATGAAAAAAGTCGTAAGCATCAAAATTCCAGTTAAAAGCCTAGAAAACATAAAAGAACTTGAAAAAGAAACAGCAGAAAATAAAAATATAAAATCTACCATTTATTTTTATGATTCGGAGGCGGAACAGGAGCGCGAAAAAGGCTACTTCGAAATGATTGAGACAGATGATTAGCAACATTCAGCACAGAGAGAATGTGTACGATAATTAAAACATGAGGTAATCGATGAAAATAAAATCAAGAATTATTGTCACATTGCTATTAATACTTACTTTTATAATCACCCTTTCATTTCATCTTAATATAGGCGGCAGCGCCACCTCGCTAAAAGAAAGCATCTCCCAAATAATAATAACACATCGCATTCCGTACTGTAATATCGCGCTGATAAACAACGGAACGGTTGAATATGAAAGTCTTTCGCTTAACGGAGAAGAGCTTTCACAGAATCACCTTTTTCTTTCTGGCCAGATAACAGAAATTCTTACCGGTATCTCTTTGAATATTCTTTTTAATAAAGGCATTCTTTCTCCTGATGACAAAATCACAAAATTTTATCCGTGGCTCACGTTTAATTACGAAAATGCACCTGTTGATATAACGATAAGGCAGCTTGCGTCTCACTCAAGCGGCATTCCGCTCCATACGCAGGGCGAGCTTTACGGAAACGACTACGACGGCATGCTGCGAACCGCAATGCATGGAGTTTCCGGCTCAACACTAAACTTTATCCCGGGAACCGCCTATAGAAACGTACAGACAGATTATGCCATACTTGCCTTTATTATTGAGAAAGTGACCGGCTCCACTTGGAGTGAATATGTCACTGAGAACGTAATACAACCACTGGGACTGACAAATACATACATAGGGTATAACAGCGTTCCCAAAAATGCCAAAATAACAGGCGGTTCCAGAACATGCGCTCTTTTCATACTTGACTATGACATAAAACTGAACAGCGCGAACTCTCCATCAAAAGGAATGCTTACTTGCAGTGAAGACTTGGTGCGCCTTATACGAATTCTATCGGGGGAAATCAATATTACACAGATTTCTGAGCAGTCTAGGGATATTTCAAAAGCCGTACAAATGCTCATGACAAACAATTTCTGCGCATTTTCACCGGCAGAAACCGGTTCGGATGCTTATTTCGGAGGCATTTTCTTTTCTAAGGATCCTGAAACATTCTATTTGAACGGAGAGATGGAGAATTTCAGTACGAGCATTCGGTTCTGCACATCAGCTAATCGGAGCGTAGAGCAAAACATCAATCAGAGTGCAAATCATGGAATAAAACAGGGAATCATTGTGCAATGCAGCGGAATGAAAGCCCCTTCTGCAAAAATTCTTGAAAACTGTCAGAAACAGCTTGATGATAAGGATGATTTTCTGCTCAGTTTTATCTCCACAGAGACTTTGGATATAATAAACACCTTCTTGTGCATCATAGTGATATATCTTTGTGTATCGAACATAGTCTCAATTAAAGCACCAAGAAAAAAAGGCTACTCAAAAATAAGAGTCGTAACAAGCATAACGCTCACGCTGCTTTACATGGCTTGTACGGCATTATTTCCATTCTATTTGGATTGTACCTATAGCATGATATTCTCGGAATCAGTCTTGATGATTACGGTCTTCATATGCCTAAGCCAGATTCTCGGCATTATCTCGCTCTGCCGTATAATCAAAAATCGTAGAGGAGCAAGAAAAAAAGCCGGATACAGTTCTGTATCCGGCTCATACTACTCTTAAGCAACTTCTGTATTCTACAAGTTGCTAAAAAACTAGAATTTTCCGCTATGGTGAGAATATCCGCTGGAATTAACGGATGTTCCCCCAGATTTTGACGATGAAGATTCTATAATCCGCACGCTGCGTGTTGTCTTTATAAAATCATCGATCTTTTCCGTATACGTAATGCCGTCTTTAGTAATAAAACTTGAAGCAGAAGCCGCCGGCCTTACGCTCTTCATCTGAGCCTTGAAATAACTGCAAACGATAAACGCAAGAATAAGACCGATAAGGATTGAAACGCCAATTATACCAGGAATTCCGATTTTCTCACGGAGCGATTCGGAAGTAGATCCTACATCAACAGGCTCCCCTTTTTCAGCCCACATCAACTGACGCTCAATCTCATCAAGATAATCGGAAAAACCTTCGTACCAGTCATCCTCACTGAATTCTTCAGAGAAAGCATCTTCCAGTTTATCCTTGCCATAATCGGTAAATGTGTAATGGCCAGCCGAACCATGCGCACAGATATCAAACTCCCGCTCATACATATCCATAAGAAGAAGGATTCCGTTCTTTTCCGCGCCTATTCCAAAATTCCACGATTCATAAAGAGCTTCCGACAGTTCATAAATAGCATAATTTTCTGCGCCAATAAGCTCTTTATCTGGCAATGTTATTATGTATATACCAACTTTGCTCGATTTGGAATTGACTGTAACCGTATAACGGTTCTCCATAGCAGCTGCTTTTTTCTCCAGCGAATCACGCTCCGATGATGACAGCAAGTTCGCATAATCCAAGATTCTTTCGGGAGCGTCCGGTTCAACAGAGATTGAGTCTGCATAATCATCAACTTCCGCGAACGCAAAAGAAAGCGGGAAAACAAGCAACAATGCAAGAAGCGCTATAATAATTCTATTTATCTTTTTCATCTGTTCCACCGCCTCTTAAAGGAAATACATGACAGCAGACGCGACAGCTGCCGTAACCACAGTGATTATACTGAACATCCGCCAGTATTTGCCCTTATCAACAGGAAGATCGCCAACGAATTTTCCGGTCTGACCATTCATAGCGAATAAGAAATTCTTATCCTTCCATTTTGTGCTGAGAAGCCAAACAGGGATAAACGCATACTTACATCCTGTTTTTGTAAACTTTATATCCTGCGAAGCAACAGACACCGAATCATAAGCAGTTATCTCGTTCTCCATTATACCGATTACAGTTGGATCGACCCGTGCCTTGATACGGTCCATACACGCATCTTCCTCAACATCGTATGATTCGGCAAGGAATCCTGGAAGATAAGATGCAGAATAATCTTTCAGTTCTTCGAAATCAAACGGCTCAATGGAATCCATCTGCGCATCGTCCATTTTCTCAGACGCATCCTCCGGTATACGAGAAAAAGATGTTGTTCCTTTTCGTCTTACCTTGTAATGCTTTGTGGTCGTTATTTCCTCTTTGCCGCTTCTGCGTACGGTCGAAATCGTCGCATCGAACGTTACATCGGCTACGACATCTCCGTCAAAAAGCCAGAAAGGAACGTACACGCCCTTTATCTCGTCGATATGGTTCTCATCAGAGAATGCATTCGGCAGGAACCGTTTTCCTTTGTAGTGATCCTGCAACGCCTTTTTCGCTTTCTTTTTATCGAGCTTGAACGGCAGGATATAATCAGGCATCCGTTTTTCCTTGAACTGGCACGGAATTACCGTAGGATTGCCGCAGTACGGGCAGCTTGTCGCAACGGTCGTGCTGTCACAAAAAAGCTGCGCCCCACAAGAAGGACAATTGAAAGCCTTCATTCCAGAGCCTTCTACGTCTGCTGGCTGAGGTTCCTGTTCCTGCTTCGCCTGCTCCTCCACTTTTTTTCCGTAGATTTCATCCATCTGCTCAATAGTATAGGTGCTTCCACAGAAATCACAGACGAGCTGACCTGTTTTCTCGGAAAAGTGAACAGGTCCTGTACAAGCAGGACACTTGTAATTTGTTACTGAAGCCATTATTGTACCTGCCTTTATGAAACGATATCTCCGTCATCGAACGGATCGCCGCATTCAGGACAGAATTTTGGCGGGGTCGTTCCCTTAGGCGGCTCCCATCCGCATTTATCGCAACGGTATTGTGGAACTCCGGCTGGTTTCTTCGCGCCGCACTCGGTACAGAATTTACCTTTATTCTGAGCTCCGCAGCTGCATGTCCAGAAATTATCCTCTGGCTTTTTCGCGCCGCATTCAGGACAGAATTTGCCCGTAACGACTGCTCCGCAAGAACATTTCCAACTTCCTGCAGGGGCATTCTGCGCAGATGCGTTCTGAGCCGGAGATGACTGCTGCTGTTGAGTCTGTGCAGATTGTTGCTGTCCCATAGCGAACAGGTTCTGTGCGTTCATTCCGCCAGCCTGCCCTGCCATCCCCATACCCATGAACGCCATAGCAGAACCGCCCTGATTCTCTGCTGCTTTTTGCATTGCAGCCCCCTGCGCTCCAACAAGATATGCAGCAGCACGAGTCGGATCCATGAATGCAGCGTTTCTCTGCAGCTCCTTGAGCATCTTCTCGTCTTCTTCCGTAGCAGTGATGGAAGAAACACCGATATTCTGAATCTCTATTCCACGATAATCGCGCCATTTTGCAGAAAGAACTTCTTTAAGAACATTCGCAAGCTCCATAGTGTGGCCCGGAAGAGCAGAATAGCGGATACCCATCTCGGAAATACGGGCAAAAGCAGGCTGAAGTGCCGTAAGCAGCTCGGTTTTCAGCTGACTGTCGATGGTATCTCTTGTATAATCCTCTGATACATTTCCGCATACATTCGTATAAAAAAGGATCGGGTTCGTCACTTTGTAACTGTATTCACCGAAACATCGCACGGATACGTCAATATCAATTCCGGCACGCTGGTCAACTACACGGAACGGGACTGGTGTAGGAGTTCCGTATTTGTTACCCAAAAGCTCCTTTGTATTGAAATAGTAAACTCGCTGATCTTTAGGAGCTTCACCTCCAAAAGTAAAACGTTTTCCCATATTCTTGAATATTTCAATGATGTTTCCACCGAGATTTCCAGAGAAAATTGACGGCTCTGTAGAGGAATCATAGACGAATTCACCAGGTTCAGCGCAAATTTCCGCGACTTTTCCCTGCTCAACGATTATCATACATTGTCCGTCTGCAACCGCAATTACGGAACCTTTAGAAATGATATTATCATCACCTTTGGTATTGCTCGAACGTCCGGAAACTTTCTTCTTTCCTTTTGCTACTATTACATCAACAGGAAGAGATTCACAATAAAAAAACTCTTTCCATTGATCAGCAAGAACACCACCGGCAGCACCAAGCGCAGCCTTAATCAATCCCATATTTTCCTCCTAATTTTTTCCGTCTGGTAAAACAGACTCAAAACGAAAAAACTGTATTGTCTTGTGAATTGCAAAAAAAGTACATAAGACTTTTTAAACTATCCCGTCTTTTATTTTAACACATAAAAATGATTTTTGCCAAAATTGAAAAAGAAATTGATTGTTTTTTGAAATTTCGCACGAAAACGTACCTTGATATCCGCTTTCACGAGCGAAATACTATGTTAAAAGAGCTCATCTGCATTGAAACTGCGGAATTTCTCCATAAAATCTTCTTTAGATAAAGGTTTAGAATAATAATAACCTTGTAAAAAGTCACATCCCATACTCGTGAGAAGCTTCGCAGTTTCCTCTCCCTCGACACCTTCTGCAAGAGCTTTCATACCAGTACCCTTTATAAGCGCTATTGTGTTCTCAAGGATTCCGTCATTCTGTTCCGCAGCAGTTTTCTCAATGAATTGCTGGTCAATCTTAATGACAGACACAGGAAGCTGAGAAATTCTGTAAATATTTGATGTACCTGTACCATAGTCATCGAGCGAGAAATTTATGCCCAATTCAGCAAGTCTTTTAAGGTTACGCTTAAATGCCGGCTGAGTATTCATCAGCGCTGTTTCTTTCAGCTCAAACGCCAGCATAGACGGACTAATCTTATATTTTTTGAGGCATTTGGCTATTTTATCAGCAAAATCGGTTTCCATGAACTGGACTTCAGAAATGTTTATATCAATATGCTCAAAACCGATGACACGCAGCTCATTCTTTGCGATAAAACTGCAAACATCTTCTATAAGAATATCCCAAATCTGATGAATCGCGCCAGAACGCTCAGCTTCCTCGATAAACTGAGCCGGTGGAATAAATCCGTATTTTTCCGTCTGAAGCCTTATGAAAGCTTCTGCCGAAACATAGCCTTTTTTCTCCGTAGAATATATCGGCTGATAATACATCGTAAAACTTTTTTCCATTATTGCGTTATTAATTATTTCGTTAAGTTCGTTCTTAAGAAGGAAGCTATTATCTGCGATAATATCCTTCACATACGCAACACCCTTTGTGTCAGTTACGTATTTTCTGAAATCTTCCACGTACTTTAGGAAATCAGGATATTTATTGAAATCAGTCGGACATTTAATACAGCATATCGCAGAATTAAGCTCTATATAAATCTGATTTATTACAGTATCCTCAAGGATGAACTCGTCAATAGCCTCTGCGGCAGCCTGTACATTTTCGGGAGAAGCCCTGTCATCTACAACGGCAAAATATCCCTGCTCAAGATAATATATCGTCTGGCTGAACCTGTGTTTTCTGAAAATCTCCTCCAGTCTTCCTTTCATCCCTCTCAAAAGGATGATGGCATTCTCATTCCCAAGAATACCATAAACTGATTTCCAGTTAAGTATATTCACAAGGATGACGTTCACCGGTTTCTGCACGAAAAGAATTCGTTTCATATCCGCATTGAAACTTCTGTAGTTCATTACGCCCAGGATAGGATCACGCATTCCCTCCTCATCACGAAGCGTAATAACAATAAACAGAATCGCAAGCGAAACCGCGAGCATTTCCACAAGAAGCTTCGGCATAAGCACTTGGACGATTACAGCCGTAACATTCAGCGGATACATTGCTACAAGGGAATAAAACTTGTCCTGCCGGAAAAGCTTCTTGTATGATACAAGCAAGGAAATTCCCATTGCCATATATAATCCGTTGCTTAAATAGAGAATAGAAATGTTAGGTCCGCGAATATAGCGAAGCTCATCATTTATTATAAATATCTGATGAGTAAACAAATTCGAGAAAAGCGCTGTCGTTGCAACCGCAAAAGGCAGTACACCCAGAACAACAAGAATCTTTTTCGACACAAACAGGTGCCATATCTCAGAAGTCTTTATGATATACAGAACGTAAACGGGCGCATGCAGATTCCGCAAGAAAAAATACGAATAGCACACTAAATTCCTAAGCCAGTAATACTCTGGTTTTGCGGGTATTACTGAACCGAACAATTCAGCCGTGAAATCAAGGATCGTTGTCATGAGCGCCATCAGAACTATCCACACGAGATAGCGATCAGCACCCGTCTTAAGGATTCTTCTGAAAAAGAGCGTAATGAGAACGACAATCAATATAATAATGGCACACAGGTCAAAATCGACCAGTCTGGACAGATTATACAGCATTATACCATATTATATATCATTTTTATTTTTTTTTAAAGATATTTGAGATTTTATAATTTATTACATTTTTTTATAAATTTTTGATTATCCGTAATCGAGTCGCTCTGTTTCTTCTTATTTTCCTTGATTTTTTTGTTCGCCAAGTTTTCTATCACGCAAAATTCAGCATATTTTTTATTTTGGAAAGCAAAGATTTTTTTTCGTCTTCTGAAAGTTCTTCGCCCCAATCTTTAAAAAGATTGTGTGTATCTTCATCGTTCTTAAAACCTTCTGACGCTTTTTTTACCTGAAAAATAGATTTTTTCGTAGAATTTCCACATGATATATAAAAACCAGCTGTTTTTTTGTCGTTGTCACAATCCCAAATATGCCACAGCTCCGGGGAGAAACCTTCTCCAATGCGGCAATCGGAAAAAAAGCACCTTCCGTACGGTCGCCATGGACGAGCAAGATAAACTTGAGGCTTCCGTGAGTTCTGATCGGTTTTGATTTGCCGATTGTTTCTCACGCGTTTTCTCGCATTTTCCAAGGCAAAATCGCAGCGTTCGAAAAAAAATCCTGATGAAACATCGTTTTCAGAATGCTTTGAATCTGAGCACGGAGCGGCTACATAATATTTTCTCCCGGCTTCTGCAGTTTGATTTTCAGAAGGCTCGTTCAAGGCGTTACGAACTACAAACTTGCATTTACTGAAAAGTGCCGCCGCTCCTCCAAAAACAAAATCTACAGTGCCTGAAACGAAACATTTCTCATAAAGCTGCAAGGTCGGCTTTCTTAGAGTAAACTCTCCCGGGCCACGGAAGCCTCCATTCTCTCTCTCCGCCACCGGAAGGGGCGCCAGGAAAAGCGTATCCTGATGTCCTGAAAGCTCAACTTTTTTGCAAATCATCGTTTCTGCAGCGGAATATAGCGCGATTCCTTGCATCGCTTTTCCGCCAATGCCTTCCGGTGGCGGAAATCCAGAAGTGTTTTCGATCGTCAGTTTCTTAAGCTCAACGCGCGGACCTGAAAAAAAAGCCGTGTAAGTGCGGAAAGTTCCTCGCTTAATGCCATCTTCAAGAATCTCCGAGGCAGCAAGAGAACCGGAAATCACCGTTTTCCCGATTCCACATCCTTCCATTACGATGGAGACACCCATTTTTCCAGGGTACAGTTTGTTTCCATCAAAATAGAACTGTCCTTTGTAAACGCCTTTCAAAAGTTTTATGCGCGCAAAAGAACTGGCTGGCAAGTTGCTTATCTCATCCAGAACGTTCTGTAAATTATTCCTTTTGTTTTTTGAATCCGGAAAAACTGTAAATTTGTACGTCCTATTCAAGAAGGTTCTCCCAAAACATATACAATGTCGTTACTTACGACACTTACTGAATGTCAACGTCTGTACAAAAAAAACTGCTCGGAAAAACTCTCCGAACAGTCTTCTTATCAATCTAACAAGTTTTTTTTATTTCAATGGGTTACTTCACCTGGCTATAAAGCCCGGCTATTTCAGACCGCCATTCTATTTTTTTGTCACGCGGCTCCCACTCAATTATTCTTTGAATCGTAAAATTCCGCATATCATGTGGTTGTGGAAAAACAACGACACCAAACCGACCTTGCCCGATATAGACAATTGACTGCCCCGGCGACAGTTTCTCCGTATTCTGCAACTGCTCCAGCACACAATCAAAATGTACCGGAGCACCTGTAGTTTTGTCAGAAAGCGCACTGCTGAGCTCTAAAATCGGTTTTCCACACATCGGGCAATCCGGCGTATTCATTTTGAAAGTCCGAATCGCTTCCTGATTCTCTATATCCTCTTTTGTAGCGGGTTCTCTTCTTCCACGTCTGTCCTGACTGCGCTTTGAGTTATTCCATTGCTTACGCCCGCTATGATTTCTTCCATTAGTATGATCCATTCACAGCTTCCTTAAAACCTCTAGGTTTTTCAACGAGTCTGCGGCTAAGCACAAGAGCAATACGCTGCACAGCGTTATCGACATAGGATTCATCCTGAATCTTTTGTCGTAACTCAAGAATTTTTGCGGATACAATCTGATCAGACGTTTTATCATTACTGATCGTACTCATACATACTCCGAAAACGCATTTTCTATGTGATATACAGACTCAAAATCCGGCATATCAACAACAAGAACATCGAACCTGATGTACTTACAGTTATATTGTCGATATTTGGAAAGAAAACATTTAGCCGTTTCAACAATTCTTTTCTGCTTCAGATGCCCAAGTTCCTTCTCAAGCGTCTGAATATTACCGCTCGGCAACGTCTTCACTTCCGCAAACACGATTGTGTCGCCCGTTTCCGCTATTATATCGATTTCTCCGTATCTTGTCCGCCAGTTTCTGAAAATAATGCGATAATCCTTGCTCTCAAGAAAATCCGAGGCTTTCTGTTCCCCTGCAGCTCCGCACGCTTTTTTATGCAAATTTCAAAGCCTCTTCGCGACTTAGCGGTCTTATAATAAAAACGGAACGCTGCTCCTTAAGATTTACAACGGTTCCAGTCTCTATGTCGCCCCGGCCCTTTGCGATTATTTTAACAACAGGAAGAAAAAGAGAATCATCGCTACTTTCTACAACCCGAGCGACAGAAATATTGCTCATAAGAACAAGCGTTCCTGCCGGGTACACACCCGTGCTTTTCACAACGCAGCGCACTACTTCCGGATCAAACTGCTTGTTTGCCTTGCTCAGGAGACTTTTCACCGCCTCGTAACCAATCAGCGCGTTCCTGTATGATTTTTCGGAAACCATCGCTTCAAAAGCATCACAAACAGCTATTATCCTTGCGGATATATCGATATTTGCGCCTTTGCGTCCTTCAGGATAGCCGCTGCCGTCAAAAGACTCATGGTGCTGAAGCACTGCTGTCGCAACATCTTTCGGTAAAAGCAGAGTGTCTGTAATATAATCGCTGCCACGTACCGTATGCATTTTAAGAAGCTCAAACTCAGATGATGTAAGCTTTCCTTTTTTATTCGTTATTTCGGAAGGGACCGACGGCATGCAGATATCGTGAAGCAAGGCTGCTGTCATTGTCTGGCGCACTTTTCTGTCGGACATATCAAGCGAAAAAGCTGCAGCTCCTGCCATTATTGAAATATTCACGGCAGCTGAAGGATATTTCCCGTTACTTCCTTTGTTAAGAAGAAAACTTACGAAACCCGATCCATCCATTTTTACGATAGAAAACAATGAATCAACTGTATCATCAATAAGGCTTCTAACTGTTCGTGAAGATTTCTTAGGATCTACTGCAGCCGCAAAAATCTCGGATACGCTGCTTACCGCTTCATCGTATTTTTTGGAAAATAAAGAAAGAATATCCGCATAATCCTCAGAAAGCAGTATTTCTTCTATGCTCTCGGATTGCGGAGGTTCATCCAACTCTTCAAGTTCCTCCAACTCTTCAAGCTCATCCGGTTCGTTGATATCAGGATTCTGGGCAAAATCGCCTTTATTATTAGCATCAATAAGGCGGCCGTATGTTACAACTTTTTTTATTTTCCAATGTTTCACAGCATCAAGATGAAACTGCATTACAGGCTTATTCTCAGCAAGGAACATGTTCGTACCATCATCAAAAAAAACTGGAGCAGTGTATCTCATTCCAAGCTTAAGGTCACTTGTTTTTATTTCATTGAGATTTTTCATTTTTCCCCTTTCCACTTTTTCAAATTGGTTCTCATATCAATTCTACATCATATAAACCAAATTGATTTTAAATCTATATCGCGATTCCGTAGCCACTTCAAAATATGCTGGTTACGAAAAAAATAAACAACGTTATTTCTCCGAGCGAATCACAGAGAAAATCGCAGCCATAACTTTCCAAGTTTCCACAGGAATGCAGTCACCAGCTTTGCACAAAGAAAGTATCTCTGCCGTTTCTGGCTCATAGACTACAGGGACGTCGTGCTTACGAGCCAGATCGATCATTCTGTCGGCAATGTCCGCAACACCGTTATACAAGATAATCGGGGCTTCCGTATCTTCATGATAAACTACCGCAGACGCTTTTACCAATGGAGTTTTTGCACCTGACATCATGCCTCCGTCCTCACAAGCGCAATGTCATTATCTGAAAGCAACGCAAAAATCGCATCTGCCTCGTATTTTACTTGTACAGTACGAGCTATACCGTCAAGGGCTTCTTTCAGTTTGCTTTCTGTTCTTCTTATAATGCCAGATTTCCCCTGAACATAGAATTTTACGGTACACTCATTTATTGTAGTCCTGTTTACACCGTAATTCAAGTAAATTTTGAATAAAAAAAATTTTTGATTTTTTCCGCCCCAGTCTTTTCTGGCAGTTATCTTCAAGCGCGACACCGTTCCGTCCGGCTCTTTCAAAAGACAGACTGAACCTGAAAAAGACTCACTCTCTTCTTTTTCCATACCGTTTCTGTCTTTTTCACCATTCACGCTGCCAGAAGAGTCTGTACCGTTCACCCCTATGCCACCCCCACTTTCACCTTTTACGCAACTCTTGTATTCATATGGAATTATGATCCAATTTGGAGCTTCATCATCGACAGCGTTCACTCCAGCCGTAAAACCACTGTCCGCGGAGCCGCATCCTACAATCATTCCCATGAGCTTGCTGATATTTTCTTCTGTAACAGGCAGACCTTTTTCTTCAAGAATTACGGCGGCTTCCGCAGCTTCCTGCTCATGGCCCGGAAATTTTTTCGCCATTTCACGGATAAAGGCAGCCTTATCTGCATCTAACCGTATTCCTGTAAGCTGCATAAAACTGACGATTCGCCGTGAAAGTTCATCCGGCACAAGCCCCAACGCTGTGAAGTATTTTACGATATCACCCTCAGGAAGCTCGTCTATTTTAAATATACTGGAGTTAGTTATATTTTTGGAGTTATTTGACAAACGGCTGAAATCCGGCATCAGAATCAGTTTTCTGCCGTCAGTCGTGAGCCGTGCCGGGAATGCATCTCCGGGGAAGAGTTTTTTGTCCGCGTGCACAGCAAAACGGTTTCCCGCAAAAGAAACTGTATAAGTACCGTTGGACTTCTCGCCCAGAACACGCACAAAGACAAAAGCCCCATCCCTAAGGCTTATCGCGGAAGAGAGGGGCTTATCAGTAATATGTACGGTAGATTCAGGTATCAACGAATCCGCCTCAAATACATCGAAATAACAGAACGCTTAATCGCAGAATGTCAGTCTATTTATCTGACTTCTTTACGATGCGCTCCTTAATCTTTGCACCCTTACCAATCTTGTCACGGATATAGTAGAGCTTAGCACGGCGTACTTTACCAACGCGGACTACCTCGATCTTTGCGATACGTGGTGAGTTGATTGGGAAAATTCTTTCAACGCCAACACCGTATGAGTTCTTGCGAACTGTAACTGTGCGGCGAACACCAGCACCCTTGAAGCAGATTACAAGCCCTTCGTAAACCTGTATACGCTCTGTTTTACCTTCAATAATCTTGAAGTAAACTTTTACAGTATCACCAACTCTGAAATCAGGTAAGTCAGATTTTCTCTGAGCTTCCTCAATTGTCTTAATTAAATCCATATCAGTCTCCTGAAGTTATGATCTCAATCATTTTCTC
>JAIKVO010000067.1 GCA_024685655.1 Treponemataceae bacterium | reverse complement strand
ACTTCGCCAGAAGAAAGCGTTTTTGTCGTACCGTCCTTGAGCCTGACAATCAGTCCGGCATTTTCGTCAATATCGACTGCCGTTGCCGTGTAGACAGATTTTTCGTCACCGATTATCGGGTGAACCTCAAGCGTCTGCCCGATAAGAAACATAAGCGCCTTATACTCTGCCATTACTTTTTCGTTCGGTTCGTCATATATCCGCAGAAGCTGCCCTGCAACCTCCGCAGCAAGCCGGCAACGGCTTACGGCTGCGTTTGACCCGGCTCCGGATGTTATTGCGTTTTCTGTGTTTGCTTCAGCAATGAACCCCGCGATATTCCGCATTTCATCAGAAACTAGATCTTTTGACGGTTTTAAATTCAGTCCGATTCCGATTATTGCCGACTCAATTGAGTGTGTTTCGAAATTTGTTATGCCCTCCGCCAGAATTCCTACAGCTTTTTTACGCACACCGCCGTTTTCCACGAAAATATCATTTATCCATTTTATATAAGGTTCTATCCTGTAAAGATTCTTTATCGCCCTGCAAACTGCAACGGCGGCAAATGCCGTTATCACAGCTGGTTTCGTAATTCCGCCGGAAGGTGCGTATATTACAGAAAGGTATATGCCTGTTTTATCAGGCGAAATGAAAGTGCGTCCAAGCCGTCCGCGGCCTGCTGTCTGGCTTTCTGCGACAATTACCGCACGGTGATATTTTTCTCCTGCCGGGGTCAGCATTCCGTCTGCGGTTCTTAAGTTGCCGCATTCAGAAAGGAGCCGTTTTGCATAAGTGTTCGTTGAATCTATTTCTTTGAGCCATTCTGTGTGACAATCGGCAAAATCCGGGAAAGTTTCTGAAAACGTTTTGTGAAAAAGCTCCGGCGTGCATATATCCGTATCTGAAAGCGCATAACCGCCGTTTGGCATTCCTTCTATATCGAAACCTTTTTCGCGCAGCGCTGAAACTGCCTTCCATATAGCGGCACGGCTCACCCCGCATTTTTGTGCGAGTGATTCGCCCGATACAGCTTTTCCGCCTGCTGATGTTAGTTCTTCAAGAACTTTGTCCTTTGTTGTCATGCAATATTGATACATCAAAAAAAAAGAATTGTGAAGCGCTGCGAAATATAAGCCGCATACAGAGTATTAATCGCTCCTCGGTACGAATAAAAGATAAATTGTAGAAAATGGAGCTATAAAAAATGTGGTTCTCTAATACTGTAATTTTTTACCTATTTTTATAAAACCTTCATATATCTGTAAAAAAAAGTTGCTTTATCATTGTTTCAAGGAAAATGATAATACAGATGCTATGCGGTCTTATAGGAGGAGCTTTATGAAATTATTTGGCAAAAAGGTTACTGTAGAAAAGATACGAATTGGAAGTATCAAAGTTAAGCTCGTCGTAATTGTTACTCTTATTGCACTTTGTTCTTGCGTCATCACTGGGAATATTTTTCTAGCCGTTTCATCAAAGGCTCTGGAAAAAGAAGTTCGAGGCAGACTAACTGATAATGCGATTAAAACAGCTGAAATAGTTACTGCGAAAGTTTCTGCGCAGCAAAGAATCCTTGATACAATTTCCCACCATCAGGCTGTCCTTGATAAAGATCTTTCAATAACTGATAAGGTTGAGGTTCTTAAAGTCTCTGCAAAGGCAGATGCCGAGTTCGGTATTTTGCGCTACGGAATTGCTGATATGAACGGAATAACGGTAATGACGAACGGAAATTCATCGGATATTTCGGAGCGTGACTATTTTAAGGCGGCTTTTCAGGGTGAGCGTTTTGTTACAACCCCGATGCACGCAAAGTCTGACAATGTTTGGGTTATCGTCTATTCTCAGCCGGCATATTATTCTGACGGAACTATGTTCGGTGTTCTTTTTGCTGTCGCAGATGCGCATTTTTTGAGCGATGCTTTAGCCGAGCTTGCCACAGAAGAGACTGTAAACCTTTGGATTTCTGATAAAACGGGAAAAACAATCGCTGATTTGGATTTTGCTTGCATCGAGGCTGAGGAAAATGTTTACGAAACAGCCGTTTCGTCAAAGGGAGATCCTGCTTTCATAGCGATTTTCGAAAAAGCGTTTTCTGGAGAATCGGGATGTTCGTCTTACTTGTATACCGATGGACAGCGTTATATAAACTCATATACGCCGATTCCTGAGTACGGCTGGTTCCTTTTTGCGGAGGTTCTGGAGAAAAAAGCACTTGCAATGAAAGGAACGCTTTCATATTACGTTTTTGCTGTCACCCTCGATGTAATTGTCGGGGCATTCATTATAACGTTGCTTTATGTAAGCCATCTTGTTAAGCCAATTAAATCGATACGCGATTATCTTGCTAAAATTACGTCAGGAAATCTTGTTGATACAGATAAAGATAAGATGATGATGCAAAAGGCTTGTCGCCGTAAAGACGAAATTGGTGAGATAGGCCGGACAGCAATGACTCTTTCTGGGCAGCTTACAGAAGTTATTTCAAAGGTAAGTGTCAGCGCAGCAGAGCTTGCAAGCAAAGCAAGTATAATCAGTTCGACGAGTATGGATCTTTCGAGCCGTACTTCTGAGCAGGCTGCGTCTACCCAGAGCATTGCGGAAGCAGTTGCAGATATGTCGGAAGCAATTTCGGAGACGAGTCACAACACCGAGGAGACAAGCCGCATAGCACGTCAGGCTGTAGAAGATACTCGGAGCGGAGGTGAGACTATTACGCAAGCAGTAGCCTCCATAAAAGATATAGCGAAGAAGATAACTGTAATAGAAAAAATCGCTTCGAACACGAACTTGCTTGCGCTTAATGCTGCTATAGAGGCTGCTCGTGTAGGTGAGGCTGGAAAAGGCTTTGCGGTCGTTGCGGGTGAAGTCCGCCGTCTTGCCGAGAGCAGCCGTACTTCTGCCGCGGACATAAGTGCGCTTTCTGTTACTACCGTCCAGATGACAGATTCAGCTGTAGCTGTTCTTGATACAATAATCAACGAGGTTGACAAGACTGAGAAACTGATGCAGGAGATAGAAGAGTCTAACAGAAGCCAGGAAACTGGAACGCAAGCAATCCGCCGTACGATTGATGAGCTTAGCTCGGTCGTACAGCAGAACGCTTCGTTCTCTGAGCAGCTTGCGGCGATGGCAGAGGAGCTTTCTGCCCATTCGCACAATCTGCTTGAGGTTATAGATTTCTTTAAAATCGATGAAGCAGGGCTTTCTTTGCGAACTTCAGAAAGTACTTCCATAAAGGAATTGCCAGAAGGGCGCTCACAAGCGTAAGCACGAGTATCGACTCCAGTTTTTGTGGCAGCAGGAATATCCCTGCTGCTATAATAAGCACGACAATTCCCATCGTCACAAGCATCGAGAACATCGTATTCATATTCCGTTTCAGTGCTGCAGAAGGATTCTCCCAGTCCAATTTAGGTGAAGTTGTATCTATTGCCATCGCCACAACTTGCAGAATGAAGCTGAAGACGAGCGAAAATCCTATCATCGCGGTATATGCAAATACTATATCCTTTATCGAAAGCGGTATTTGAAGAAAGCCCATGACAACCGCCATCGCTATTGTAGCAAGTAGCGTTGTGAACACCGAGTAAATCATTGCGTGGATTATTTTCGCGGTGAAAATAGAATTCCATGAAACCGGCAGAGCCATCAGGTTTGAAAGCCCTTTTCCTTCACGCGATATTGCCGAAGCCGCGACAAAAGTGTTGCATCCGGTGAAGATTGCGCAAATCGCGGATATTCCGGCAGCTGCGTACAGAATGGAGTTTTTAGCGTCTTCACCCTGTTCTATGTACATAAGAATTTGCTGGCGGAAAGAGCCAAACACGTTTTTAAGTTCTTCGGCATTGGTGTTGCTTTTTATGCTGATGTAAACTGTAATTCCCATTATCAGCGGTAAAAGCAAAATGATGAGAGGACCGTTCGTGAGCCAAGCCGGTTCTCGAATCAGGCTTTTGAAATCACGTATAATAAGTGCCTTAAGAATTGGCGTTGACTTTATATCGTTCTGGATGAACGTGTCGATTTTGTCTTTTGAAAGCTTTTTGGCAGAAGTCTCGTTGAAACCGATTATTGTCTTTCTATAAAGCGGTGAAATCAACGGCAAAATGAGGAACAAAAAGACAGCAGAGCTGGCCAGCAAAAGTAAAAGCTTAAGGAGCACGCTTACTGCTGATGTGTCAAGGTCGCTGAAGCTTTCTGCGAACCATTTTACAGGCATGAGTATTTTTCCTGCACCCGAAAGTTTGTCAGTTACCGAAGCAAGCATTTCCTCTGGAATGCCGTCTATTGCCGCTGAAAACATCAGGTTTTGGTAAGAAAAATTCAGGCCAAGTACTGCTATAAGAAGACATGCCGTGCTTATTCCAAGGAGAATAGCTTTGTTTTTAAGGAAGCTGAATGCATTAAGTATAAGCACTACAAGAATGTAGCAAATCGCGAGAATTATAAGCGGCATCGCGAGGGAGTTTACCAGAATGGAGACATACAGTAGCGGATTACCGAGAAGCCCTTCGTTTTTTGCGTATATCACTGCTCCGATCGTTATGAAAGCAAATGAAATAGGCAGTTCGCATACTGATGTACTGATGAATTTTGCAAGAAAAAGCTGCTTGTCCTTGAGGGGCAGAGAAAGCAGAAGTTCTTCATTTTGCGCGGACGTGTATGTTCCAAGTGTCGTTAAAAATCCGAAGATGAACGTTATTACGAGTATCGCGAATCCGAGCATAAGCGGAAAAATGTGGGACATTCCGGAAGCGGCGAGCGAGCTGTAGAAAAGACCGGCTATTGTTATGTACAAAAAGCCGAATACGCCCACGCAGTAAAGTATCAGAATGATTACACCTATGCTTTTCAGTGCTTTTTTGCCGCCCTGTGTGAAGCCGTCTTTTATGCTGCTGAACGAGAGCATCTGGCTTAAATATAACTTTGCAAGTTTAAAAATCATGCTCATGGATGTTTATTCTCCAGATTCAGCCGTAAGCTCCAGGAATATCTGCTCCAGCGTCTTGGCGGCTCCGCCATGCTGAGCCTTAAGCTCTTCCTGAGTGCCGCAGAAAACAATTTTTCCCTTCTTTATGATACCAATTCTGTCACAAAGTTTTTCTGCAACTTCCATTACATGCGTGGAAAAGAAAACTGTCTTTCCTGCAGCAGCACGCTCTCGCATGAGTTCCTTAAGTTTGAATGCGGATTCCGGGTCCAGCCCGACCATCGGTTCGTCAAGAATCCAGTTGTCGGGGTCGGTAACAAGACTCGCTGTAAGAAACAATTTTTGCTTCATTCCGTGTGAAAAGCTTGATATCGGGGATTTCAGAACATCGGAGATTCCGAACATCTCTGCGTATTTTTTTATGCGTTGCTGCCGTTCTTCTGTCGGAATCCCGTATACATCCGCTATAAAATTGATGTATTCGCTCGCTTTCAGTTTTGAGAATGTCTCCGGTGTATCAGGAACGAATGAAATTCGTTTTTTCGCGTTTATCGGGTCGTCTTTGAGCGAGAAACCGTCCACTGTTATGGAACCTTCGTCTGGCGTCAGAATACCTGTAAGAAGCTTTATCGTTGTTGTTTTTCCCGCGCCGTTCGGGCCGAGAAAACCGAAAATCTCTCCGTTGTTTATAGTCAGAGTTAAATCTGACACGGCTCTTGTGTGTGTTTTGGCATAAGTCTTTGCAATATTCTCAAGATTAAACATAATGCGTACATTATACACGGTTACTTTTCATGTGCAATGGGTGTACGACATATAGCAAGGCTTCCCCCGCGATGAAAAAAAATCAAAAAAAAGACTTGACAGGTTTAGTAAACCGGTTTACTGTATAAATCGTAGCCTATATCATCATAAAACTGATGTGCGGCTGGCAGAAGTTTGTGTGCGTTCAAGCTGCTGCGATATTTTTCACATACCGTGTATCTGTAATTAATCAGAATGCGCGTATAAAAGAGGAGACAAAAAAGATGAGAAAGACAATCAGTGTTCTTTTGGTCCTGGTGCTTGCCTGTGCAGTTGTTTTTGCAGGCGGAAAGAAGGAATCCACAACAGAGATTTACTTCCTTAACTTCAAACCGGAAGTAGCAGATGTTTACGAGACTGAAGTTGCGCCTGCTTTCGAAAAAGAGAATCCGGGATACACGCTCAAAGTAGTTACAGCTGCATCTGGAACATACGAGCAGACATTCAACAGCGAAGTTGCTAAATCAAAGCCACCGGTAATTTTCCAGGTAAACGGTCCGGTTGGTCTTGCTAACCAGAAGAATGTTGCTGCGGATCTTTCTGGAACAGAGTTCTACAAGATTCTTGGTGACAAATCAATGGCTCTCAGCCTTAACGGAAATCCAGCTGCTATTCCTTATGCTGTAGAAGGTTATGGTATTATCTATAACAACGCTATCATGAACAAGTATTTCGCACTTGCAGACAGAGCTACAACAGTTAAATCAATGGACGAGATCAAAGATTTCGCCACACTCAAAGCAGTTGTAGAGGATATGCAGGCAAAGAAAGATGCTCTCGGAATCAAAGGCGTTTTCGCTTCTACATCAATGGCTGCCGGAAACCAGTGGAGATGGCAGACACACGCTGTAAACGTTCCTCTTTATCAGGAATTCCTTGACATCAACCCGAACGAGTCAACAATCACAACTGGTCTTGCACAGAAGGAAATTACTTTCAAATACGGAAAGCAGTTCCAGAATCTTATGGACCTTTATACGAACAACAGCCTTACAGCAAAGACTCTTCTTGGTTCAAAGACCGTTGACGAAGCTATGGCAGAGTTCGCTCTTGGCCAGTGCGCTATGGTTCAGAACGGAAACTGGGGTGCTTCTCAGATTCTAGGTGTAGACGGCAACAAGGTTGCAAGCTCAGACATCAAATTCCTCCCGATTTACACAGGAATTCCTGGAGAGGAGAAAATGGGCCTTTGTGTAGGAACTGAAAACTATCTTTGTATCAACAAGAATGCTTCTGCTGAGGCTCAGAAAGGCGCGGATATCTTCCTTTCTTGGCTTTTCGGCTCTGCAACAGGAAAGAAACTTGTTTCAACAAAGCTCAACTTCATCACACCGTTCAATACGTTCGCAGAGAACGAGCTGCCATCTGATCCGCTTTCACAGCAGGTTTCAATTTGGATGAACAAAGATGGAGTTTCATCTGTAACATGGACATTCGCTGCTATTCCATCTGAGGCATGGAAAGACTCTTTCGGTTCAGCACTTCTTGCTTACTTCGAGGGCAAGTGCGACTGGGCAGCAGTTGAGAAAATAGCTGTTGATGAGTGGGCTAAGGAAGTTTCACTCAAGAAATAACCTGATATAAAAGGAAATCGTGGCAGTTTCAAAAGTCAGACGAGTTTTGGAACTGCTTCAACCGCCTTTCCTGATGCGGAGATTGCGTCCTTCCCATTGGTAAAGGCGGCTTTTCGTCAATAATATTGTTGTTAGTTAATTTTGGGACGCAGATTCCGGTATGAAGCCGGTATTGTCCGTTTGGGGATTTTTATGGAGAAAACCTTACGAAAATATTTTGCCCTGTTCGCATTGCCGGGGTTAATTTGCTTTCTTATAGCATTTCTTGTACCTATGTTCATGGGTATATATCTTTCATTCTGTGATTTCCGTAATCTGAATGACGTTACTTTCGTAGGATTCGCAAACTACATTAAAGCATTCATGATCGACAACAATTTCAGCCATGCACTTTGGTTCACCGTGAAATTCACGATTGTGACTGTGCTCTCCATAAACATAATCGCGTTTGCGCTCGCTATAATGCTTACGCGCGGAATAAAGGGCACGAATGTTTTCAGAACAATCTTTTTTATGCCAAATCTTATCGGTGGTATCGTCCTTGGTTGGATTTGGCAGGTGATAATAAACGGCGTGCTTTTGAAGTACGATGCGACAATCGTTTCCGATGCTAAATACGGATTCTGGGGACTTGTCGTACTTATGAACTGGCAGAACGTCGGTTACATGATGGTTATCTACATTGCGGCGATTCAGAATATCTCTTCTGATATGTTGGAAGCTGCGGCGATTGACGGAGCCGGATACTGGCGTACGCTTTTCAAGATAATAATTCCTTCCGTAATGCCGTCAATTACGATTTGTCTTTTTATGACGCTGACAAACGGGTTTAAGCTTTTTGACCAGAACCTCTCCCTCACAGCAGGAGAGCCGGGAAATCAGTCTGAAATGCTTGCCCTCAACATATACAATACGTTCTACCGACGAGTCGGATACGAGGGAGTCGGACAGGCAAAAGCGGTTTTGTTCACGATAATGGTTGCTGCAATCGCGCTGATTCAGCTTAAAATTACAAAACGCAGGGAGATAGAGCAGTGAAAAACGATATAAAGGGCAATACCTCAAAGAAGATTATTTTCGTGTTCCTTGTTTTGGGAGCTGCTTACGTGCTGTTTCCGATTTTCATAGTTCTTATGAACTCTTTCAAAGGAAAGTTGTTTATCTCCACGGCTCCGTTTTCGTTTCCGTCTATGGGCGGAGAAAACGCAGACAAGACGTTCGTAGGCCTTTCGAACTACATAAACGGTGTAAAGAAAATCAAGTTTTTCCAAGCATTCGGTTATTCGCTCTGGATAACGGTAGGCTCGGTCGCTGGAATACTGATTTTGTCAAGTATGCTTGCGTGGTACATTACGCGCATTAAGAGCAAAGTGAACAGCGTCATTTACTATATGCTTGTTTTTTCGATGATTGTTCCTTTCCAGATGGTTATGTACACAATGAGCAAAATGGCGAACGTCCTTCACCTTGATAACCCTGTGGGCATTATCGTAATTTATGTGGGATTCGGATGCGGCATGGCGACGTTCATGTTCGCAGGCTTTATAAAGTCAATTCCGCTGGCGATGGAAGAAGCTGCGATGATAGACGGCGCGAACCCGCCGCAAATTTTTCTTCATGTCGTTATCCCGATGCTTAAAAGTCAGGCAATCACTATCGGTATTCTTGAGATAATGTGGGTTTGGAACGACTATCTTTTGCCGTATCTGACTATCGGAACAGATTACAAGACGATTCCGATTGCGATTCAGTATCTTCGCGGCGGTTATGGTGCGGTTGATATGGGCGCGATGATGGCGATGTTGATGCTTGCGATGCTACCGGTTATCGTGTTTTATTTAGCGTGCCAGAAGCACATTATAAAAGGCGTTCTTGCAGGTGCAGTAAAGGGCTAGAAAAGCCAGCCGTCGCACATATTTGCGTCACGTCCGGCGGCTTTTCGCCTGGCAGAGTTGTGCCCGGCGCCCCTTCGCAAATTGGTGTTGCGTTCGTTTGCGTCGCGCGCGACTTTCAAGAAGCTTTTCTGCACCCCCTGCGTAACTTCATCGCCCGGATTAAGATGCCCCAAAAGAAGCGGCGACTCAGGATCGTGCAACTTATAATTTTCCTGAGCTTTTTTCGGGCTTTTGTTTGCGTAACAGTATTTGCATCCGTTAGGACAAGTATCGTAGTCGCCTATACTCCTTGTCTCTATGCAGTGGCAGCCGTTGCGCATTCCGCTGTGTTTCAGTTCGCGGAATTCAACCCCGTTCGACTCGCCAAGCATTTCAAGCGTTATGCAGCCAGATTTAAGTATTCCGTACCTCGTAAAATCACCGTTCGTTCCGCAAGTCTGAATTCGCAACCCATAACGCGCCGCAATCTCTCCAAGTGAGCGTGCAATCTCGTTTATATCGTCCTCCGAAAAAACGATTAGCTCCGGCATATTAAACTGAAGTTTTGTGTAAAGCTCCACAAAACTGAATATGCACCTGTTCACATGCCCTGAAAGACGCGATGCAATGTATTCAAAAGTTTCTTTGTGCGTTTGGATTGAATAGTTTTTCGTGAGCAGAACAGGGTCATACCGCCAGCAAATCCGCTTTGCCCCGACGATTTTTTCAAGCTTCAAAAGCGTTCTTATGCTCTCGTCAATAGATGGAACTCCCGGCTCTATATCTTTGCCGTAAGCAGTTATCGTGTATTGGAAATTAGTGTTGAACCTGTCGGTTATTGTGTGCAAATACGGAAGAATCGGCTCGTAGTTTTTTGAACAGAAAACAATGCAGTCTACTTTGTCGGGCGTAAGTTCGTAGCGCGTCACTTTATTCGGGAACATCGGATTTCTGGAAAGCACGTAGCCTTCTTCAAAACGTTTTAGAAGCCACGGAGTGAAGTATTGCACTGTGTCGGTACGTGCCCCGGTGTTGATTATCATATCGATATTTTAACACAGACACGGCCGTAAGACTATACAAGGCAGATTTACATTCCTGAAGAATTGGGCGGTCCCGACGTTCGGTTTCTGGAAACCTCACGTCGGGCGGGCTATCCGCGGTTCCGCGCTAACCGCGCTTCATTCGTGCGGCAAGGAAGCCGCACGAACGACCGCCGCTCCTATCCCTACCGCAATTTATGCAAACGCCAGAGAAATAAGTTTCACGCCAAACGCGACAAGCCACGCTAGCGCGCACTGCCCGACAACGACGAATGCAGCCCATTTTGTGCCAAGCTCGCGTTTTATAGAAGCGATTGCGGCTACGCATGGCGAGTAAAGCAGGCAGAAAACGAGCAGTGCGGCTGCGGCTCCCGGCGAGAGAAGCGAAACGAGCGCGGCTTCGGACGAGAATAGTACCGAAAGTGTTGAGACAACGCTTTCTTTTGCGATAACGCCTACCAAAAGCGATGTGCTGATTCGCCAGTCGCCGAAGCCGAGCGGTTTGAAAATCGGCGCGATATATCCTGCAATAAGCGCGAGGATGCTGTCGTGCGAGTCTGTGACCATGTTCAGCTTTGTGTCGAATGTCTGCATAAACCAGATGATTATTGACGCAAGGAAGATGATTGTGAAAGCGCGCTGCAAAAAGTCTTTCGCCTTTTCCCACAAAAGCTGCGCGACATTTTTAAGACCGGGCATCCTGTAGTTTGGAAGCTCCATTACGAACGGCACGGCTTCACCCTTGAACGCAGTGTTTTTAAGCAGAAGCGCAATTAAAATACCAGTTATAATTCCCAAAAAGTATAGTCCCACCATGACAAGCCCGCTGTATTTAGGGAAAAAGACAGTCGAAAAAAATGCGTACACAGGAAGTTTCGCCGTGCAGCTCATGAAAGGTGTGAGCAGTATCGTCATTTTTCGGTCGCGCTCTGAAGGAAGAGTACGGCTTGCCATTACGCCAGGAACTGTGCAGCCGAACCCGATGAGCATCGGCACAATACTTCGACCAGAAAGTCCGATTTTTCGAAGAAGCTTGTCCATAACAAACGCAACACGCGCCATGTAGCCTGTATCTTCAAGCAGTGAAAGAAAAAAGAAAAGTGTCACAATAATCGGTAAAAAACTGAGCACGCTTCCAACCCCGGTGAAAACGCCGTCTATAACGAGTGATTGTAACACTGGGTTTACGTTCAGGTTTTCAAGACCGACTGCGACGAGCGCGGTAAGTCTGTCTATCCCTGCTTCAAGCAATTCCTGTAGCCATGCGCCTATTACGTTGAATGTCAGGAAAAACACAAGTGCCATTACACCGATAAACGCAGGGATAGCAGTATATTTTCCTGTCAGAAACTTGTCTATACGGCGGCTCCGTTCACGCTCGCGGCTTTCTTTGGGCTTTTTTACAGCCGCTGCCACAAGCTTTTTTATGAATGAAAAACGCATGTCGGCAATTGCTGCTGCCCGGTCTAGCCCGCGCTCTTCTTCAAGTTGGCAGATTATGTGCTCAAGCATTTCTTTTTCGTTTGTTGAAAGCTTTAGCGCGTCCATTATGTGAGCGTCGCCCTCTACGAGTTTTGTAGCCGCGAACCGGACTGGAATGGCGGCAGCTTTCGCGTGGTCGTCAATAAGGTTCATTATTGCGTGGAGGCAGCGGTGAAGCGCACCACCGTTCTCGTTTTCAAGGCAGAAATCGTTGTCGGCGGGCTTTTCCTGATACTGCGCAATATGAATAGCGTGGTTTATAAGCTCATCAATACCTTCGTTTTTCGCGGCAGAAATAGGAACGACCGGAATGCCCAAAAAATCTTCCATTACGTTAATGTCAACGGAGCCACCGTTGCCGTGCATTTCGTCCATCATGTTGAGCGCAAGAACGACAGGCGTTTCAAGCGTCATGAGCTGCATCGTAAGGTAAAGGTTACGCTCTATGTTCGTCGCATCTACAATGTTGATGATGCACGTAGGCTTTTGCTCCAGTATGAAAGAGCGCGAGACAATTTCCTCGGCGGAGTAGGGCGAGAGTGAGTAAATGCCAGGAAGGTCTGTAACAAGCGTGTTCGGCTTGCCTTTTATTGAGCCGCTTTTTTGGTCCACTGTAACGCCGGGGAAGTTGCCTACGTGTTGGTTCGCGCCGGTAAGCTGGTTGAAAAGAGTAGTCTTTCCGCAGTTCTGGTTTCCGGCAAGCGCGAACGTAAGCTTTGTTTCTTTTGGAAGCGGATTTTCAGTCTTTTTTTCGTGGTATTTTCCGCCTTCTCCAAGGCCGGGGTGCTCCTTGTGGTAGCTCGGCTTTTTTTGCAGTGCACCCTGTTTTTTTTGCACTGTGGAATTTTGTGTCCGTGCCGTTCCTGTTTCATCAGCGGACTCTGGCGTTTCTGTTTGTAAGGAAGAGTCTGTTTGTGGCTTTCCTGCGTTCTTGCTGCTAATAGTCTCTACTTCTATCTGAGCGGCATCGGCGACACGAAGCGTAAGTTCGTAACCGTGTATGCGGATTTCAAGCGGGTCGCCCATAGGCGCATATTTTACGGGAGTAACGCGTGTTCCTGGAATTACGCCCATGTCTAGGAAATGCTGGCGTAATGCGCCGCTGCCGCCAACTGTTTTGATAATTGCTGTTTCGTTTATTTCAAGATCTTTTATAGTCATTTTCGTTATCCACATTTAAGGTTGAGGTAAATATAGACGAATTCTAAAAGTTAATCAACGATAACTGATGATATAAATAACTATATTATATAAAGTTAGTTATGGGTAACTTCTTAATGGAATCGCACCCTAAGGTATATGTTATTTCCTGCTTACAAATAGCTTTTGAAAATCTCCAGGCTGCGCGGCATATCCTTCATCCCCTCAAAGACAAGAAGTGCATCCGGTACACGCGCTTTAATTTTGGGGAGCATTTTGTCCCAGCCCATAATTCCGTTTTCAATGCCTGTTTCATACAATGAGCCGTCCGAGTTTACATTAAAGTCTTTTATATGAAAAACGGCTATTTTATCTCCAAATCGATCCAGGCATTCGTCAAGGATATCAAACCGGCTCTTGTAGTTGCCTTCGTAAAGATAGTTGAAAATATCTACAGTGATGCGGATATATCCGTTATCAAGGGCCTTTACGATGCGTTCCATCTGGGCTGGACAGAAGATGCAATGTCCCCATGCGCCCTCTAGCGTAAGGTAAGAACCGCTTTCAAGAGCGACATCCGCAAGGGGGCGAAATACAGAATAAACTTCATCAAAGCCTTCCTCTGTTTGGTTCCTGGGGTTGTAAGTCCATGGCTGGTCGTTGTAGCTGCCTGTTTCGCTTGCGACATATTTCGCCCCGAATAAACTTGCTTTCCTCAGATGGTCTGCGAACTTTGCAGCCCCTTTTCGAACTGAATCTTTATTTGAGTGGACTGGATTAAAATACGCGCCCAAAATCGGAATCTCTATATTGTGCGAATTGAACCCTTCTTTTATGGAACGACAGACATCCGGAGTAAGTGTGTCTGGTTCTCCGCTTTGCCCCTTTATTGCTTTTGCTATGGCTAGCTGGACTCCTTCAAATCCCATAGCTTGAATCTTCTCACCTAAATCATTGGCGGTGGAATGTCCGACATCATGCGGACGTATACAAAGTTTCATGATGATACCCTGCAAAAAAAAAACTGATTAACCCGAAAGTGGGCTAATCAGTTTTACAATAAATGTTTTAGTTTCTGACAATGCTTGACGCAAGTACCGTGTATAGTGTGTCTGGGTCTATAGGTTTGTTTATATGGGCGTTCATTCCAGCCTCGAATGATTTCTGTCTGTCAGAATCCATTACGTTCGCCGTCATCGCTATAATCGGGATTTCCAGCGCGTCAATGCTGAACGAACCTTCTCCGCCTAGCGCACGGATACGCCTGCATGTCTCAAGTCCGTCAATACCCGGCATTCGTATGTCAAGAAGAATCGCATCGTAGTGGTGCGGCTCTGAAGCAGAGAAAAGCGCGACAGCATCTTCTCCGTTCGTTGTTACTTCAACCGTACATCCGAAGCTTTCAAGAAGATGTTTCACTATGCTGCAGTTTATATTATTATCATCCGCTATAAGAATCGTCGTTCCTCTAAGCTCTTCCTTTCCGTCAAGAGGTTTTGTCTCCTCTGATCCTGGAACATATGCGCTGATTTCGAACCAGAATGTGCTGCCTTCGCCTTCAACGCTTCTTACGTTGATTTTGCTTCCCATCATACGGATTATGCTGTCGGATACAAAAAGCCCCATGCCTGCACCGTACACTGCTTTGTGGTCTGTTTCCGCAACGCTGGAAAATAAATTGAAAATATTAGGCAGTTTATCTTCCTGTATACCAATACCTGAATCAGCAACGGTGAAACGAAGTGTATGAAGACCGCCTGCGGATGTGCCTACATCTTCTGCGATAAAGTCAATGCGACCGCCTTTTTTGTTGAAACGTACAGCATTAGAAAGAAGGTTGTTCAGAACCAGTGAAAGCCGGATTTTATCAAGCGATACGTATTCTGGGAATGGTTCTGGTATGGTTGCCTGGAAAGTAAGATTTTCGTTCTCTGCTGCCGTTTTGTATGTTATACAAAGGCTTTCGAGCAGTTGTTTCGGCGAGAAAACGGAAGGATTTAGCGTCATATCCTTTGAATCAATCTCGTCTACGTCAATAATATTATCTACAAGGTTCAAGATAAAAGATGATGCTAAGTCTATTTGAGTCGATATTTTTTTTACGTTGTCAGAATCTCCTGGGTTCTCCAAAATAAGGCGGTTAAGCCCGATAATGGAATTGAGAGGAGTTCTTAGTTCATGACTCAGCCTTGATAAGATATTGGATTTCTCATGCATAGAAAATATTCTACCAGAAACAAATCCTAATATCAAAGAAAAAATTATTAATCAGGGTAATAATTTCATCTATAAAAAGATGTTGGATGTATTGGAGATATGTGATTAAATGCATAAATCCGTATTTGATCGAATCAAGCTGTTACCAGATTCTTTTCTCTAAAACGCGGACATCATCCCACCTTCCAACTTCTTCGCAGTAATTCCATACTCTTATGATATTACCAGTTTCTGAGTTCAGTTCGTTTTTCTCATCTTTAGAAATCTCTATATAATAATCAGCCCAGTTAGAAATTATTTGTTCGTATTTTTCTGGGTGGTTTTGTTTTTCATCTTCTATAGCAATCTTTATTTTATTAAGAAGAGAATACAGAACATCGTTTGATTCTGAATCCTCGACTTTTATAAGCAGTTTCTTTTTTAGTTTTCCAAGGGTTTTTGTCAGTTCACTAACATCTTTCAGCCCAGAAATTTCAAACAATGTATCTTTTGGAATGGGATTCGAAAAAAGAGAAAGTGTTACCAAAACTATTAGGCAATTTTCATCTAAATCTTTTAAGAATTCTCCGAACAGAAATTTATTCGCTTCTATGTTAAAATTATTGTACAAATCTTCTTCTACTAATTGTTTGGAAAATTCGTATAGATAATAAATCATTTGAGATGGATTTTTATCCCCTTTTTCATAGGCAAGCTTGTACAGTTTTTTATAAACTTTTATTGCATCACAATATGGTTTATCATTTTTTAAAGATTTCATAAGTATCATACACTCACTTTCTGTGTATTCACGGTCTTCTACTTCTGAAAATGGCTCTTTTATGTATTCATATTCGCTCATTGATTTATTGCTTGTTATGATGACGATATTCTCATCCTTCAAATCGTGCTTCAAGAAAAATATGATATTCCTTCTGTCGTTATCGTCTTTAAAAAGATCAAAACCATTGATGAATATGATTGATCTGTGATGAGAAAGATGTTCTGCCGCTTTTCTTTCCAATTTTTCCTGGGATAATTCTTGTGAGTCTCTGCTAAAGATAGTTTCAATTTTTTTTAGGAAATTAAGATACGTCATTTCATCAGTTTCGAAATCGATACAGAACTTCTTAAAATCGTAGGTATTGATGTATTCATTTATAATACTGTTTACTTTACGCTTTTTTCCTGAGCCACTGTTCCCTGAGAAAAATACATATTGTTTTGCTTGTATAGCGCACTTGATTTTGTTTATTATATCTTTTTGGACTATATCGTCTTTTTTGGGAAGCTGATCTAAAGCAAGATCGGAAGCCGTTTTAGTGCCTGAAGATTTTGTTTCTGATAATGTCACTGCAGACTTATAATACTTGTTGATAATTTCTTCATAACCCAGTTTTTCACCAATTTTTCCAGTGTCATGTTGTTTTAAGAAATAAATCAGAATATTTTTTAAAACGTGAGCTTCATCGTATCTTAATGCTCCGTATCTTTTCCCCTCCAGTTTGACATTATTTTTTTTATTTTCATAATAATCATATTCAAAAGTGCCTTCTCCTAAAATCAGATCGACTATGGCTTGTGCTTGCCAAAAGTCAAACGAACCAACTCCGCACCAGTATTTTTCAATTGATTTAACACTTTTATTTAATACGTGAGCAACATCTTCTTTGATTTCAGAATAGTTTTTATCTAATAGAACAGCTAGATAATCTCTTAAATATAGGAAGGCTTTCCCTTTATTCGGTTTAAGTACTTTTGGCATATATATTTATCTCCCATTGTATAAATGAAACTATTATAAAATTTTAACACACGGTTATCATGTTTTCAGCAGCATATTATGCTAGATTATGGTTTTTTCTATATAAATGCCTCCTTTCCTAAATGATAACTCAATTTTATACAGAATAAAACCCTTGTTTTTAGGAATTTTCCTAGAAATTTCAAATAAGCAAATGAGCTAGAGAAGAAATAGGAAAAGTCCTATAAAAAATTCTTGCATATCTTTTTTTCATGCATATACTGCTTCATACACTTTAGGAGTGGAGAAATTTCACTTTTTTATCAAAACTCAACGAGGAGGCCCAAAATGTCAAAAATGATGGAAGATGTAATGCGGATCGATAAGCCCGGTCACATGGAAAAGCAAGCGATGGAACGGCTTGGTGAGATCAAGCTTGCACCGTATATCGAAATTGCTACTTTACTCGTTAGTAAAGGACGTCGTGCAGGCGGAAATATGTTCCGCCATCAGCTTGACACTTTGGCGATTCTTATTGAGTACGGCTATATTGATGCGATCCTCTTAAAAGCAAGTGTAATCCATGATGTGTTAGAGGATATAAAAGATTTCGATCAGAATATCATCAAAAAATGTGATTCTGATGGCGAAGAAGTATTAAAGCTAGTTCTTGAGGTCTCAAGACAACAAGACGAGACAAAAGCCGATTTTTTGAAACGGATTATTGAGCATGGCTCGTTTCGTGCAAAGCTTCTTAAATGTGCCGACAGAATCTCAAACATGATAAGCCTCGGATTCGTTACTGACGCTAGTTTTATAGATCGAACAGCGAACGACACTGAGGCTTTTGTTTTGCCGATGGCGCTTTTGGTTGATTATTCAATGTATACCGAGCTTATTTCGCTTCTGGAAACTCGCCAGCGTTACTTAGAAACCATCGGTTTCTATACAAATTAATAGAAAAGGAGACAACTATGAACAATAACGATTTTGAAATACGATCACTGTATCAGAATATTCTTGTAGGTTTACTGTCGATTAAAAAATTCCACAAGAATTATTACGCCCGTAATAAGAGCTTACGGAATATAATCGCAAACTTTTTACATGTTCCTTCTTTGGAAAAAAAGGAGGATAGGAAATTCCTGATAAATGCTGTAAGGGATGAAGAATTTATTTACGCAAATGATGGAGAATTTTTTGATGTTACAATGTATAAAAACTTGGAGCTAATAAAAAACATCTTCTGCCGTTGCAATTCTATATTTAATGGTTTATCGAAGAATGAGATCCGATTGCTTATTATTATAGAGTTGTGTTGTAAATCCGCACTTCGCGATGTTTTTTATTCATCAGACGATCCATTTCCATTTAGAGATTTCTGTTTGCTTTGTGAATATGTGTTACAAAGTAAAAGAAAAAGTGTTCTGATATCTGTAAAGAATCTTTTAAAGGCAGAAATAATCTCTTTTTCCGGCGCAAAAAAAATGGTGACACTGCAACCAGTCTTTCATAATGAGCTGTTAAGGCTTTCTGAAATACCGTCGATGCAGAAGTTTGATTTAAGTTATTTCAAAGTAACAGGTAGTGATGCTGATAAACCGTTCTCTGAATGTAATCTTATAACATATACAGGGGCGTGGAGTTCTTCTTATATATTCACTAAGCTGGAAAAAGAAGAAATACGGTATTGGTATGCAGGTGATACCGGTGCTTGCCTTAGAATTCTGCATTTCTTGATCGAGAATCAATTAAAAGATCAATATATTTGGCTAGATGATTATGACAACGTTGAGAAGGAAGCAGAAAAAATGATTACTTCTCAAGCGGAAAAAATCAACGCGAAGCTGATTATTTCAGGTTCAAAATTGAAAAATGCCTTTAATAAAGAATGTATAGCGGTTTCTGTTGATGATGCTGGAGTTGTAATGATTGTAAGAGAGCTGTTTCCGAATGAAGTAGAAAAATCTCTTTGTTATTTTTTGCCAAAACTCTCAGATTCTGAAAAGAAATATCGATTCCTTATCGAAGCCAGCAAAGTGATAGAAAACGCAGGGGTAGAGTATGCAATACAATCTATTCCGGACTTGTTTTCAAAGATTAATTGTGTTGATTCACTTGACAGCGAAGAAGAAAACTCGTCTGAAGCTCTGAAGGTGGTCGATGAAAAAGAATTCATTAAAAGATACGGAAATAATGAATTTACCGTGAATGCTTCCGATTCTGCTGTTAGAGAGCGAATAAAAGAAATATATAAGAAGTTACAGGCTCCAGCTGATTATTTAAGGGCAGACAAAGAAATGTTCGGGAAAATTGAAAACTTGTTTAATTTGCATCCGAATATCTTGGATAAAGAAAAGCTCTTTGCATTTTTGCAAAATGCCATTTTGTTCTCAAAAGGACAGATAATAAGTTTGCCTCCATTACTGTTCTTGGGAAGTCCAGGATGTGGAAAAACTCTTCTTTGCAGACAGCTCCGAGAGGTCTTCGGGCAGGATAATGATGTGTTCCTCCCGATGGGAACTGGAGGAGGAGTAAGTGCTCTTCTCGGAAGCACGCCTGAGTATAAGGCAGCTTCTCATGGGAAAATTCTCGCAGGAATTTGGGAAGCAACAGAAAAAATCAACTGCTTAAATCCGCTCATCGTCTGTGACGAAATTTCGCAATGTGGGCACACTAGCGATTCAAACCAGCAGGTTTTCCCAGTTCTGCTTCAGCTGCTTGAAAAGGAAAATATGAGACATTTTCATGATAATTTTTTTGATGTGCCGATACACAATTTCCAGCCAAACTTTATATGTACGGCGAATTCTTTGGAGCCGATCCCAGAAGCGTTAATGGATAGAATTAATGTCATTAAGTTTAGAGACTACACAGAACAGGAGCTAAAAAATACATTAATTCCATATCAGTATGAAATTTTTAAGAATTCGCATAACGAACTGGTTCCTGAAAATCTGTCGGAAGAAGAGATAGACTTAATTTATAAGATGAGCGAAGGCAAGCCGAGACGAATACAACCTTGTATTAATATGGTCTTGGCTGCTTCTTTCGACATCAATGGAAAAAGAAAAAAACTTGATTCCATTAAGAGGGAGTATTTGCTGAAAACTTATGCGGATGTCAAACAAGAGACAATCGGTTTTAGCTTTTGATGCGTGAGGGATTGTGTGTCCGCGAGAGCGGACATTACAATAAGATTCCTTGCACAACCCGAACAACGTGAGGGATAGTGTGTCCGCGAGAGCGGACATTACAATAAGATTCCTTGCACAACCCGAACAGCGTGAGGGATTGTAAGGGCAGCCCGATGTTCGGTTGCTTGCATCCGAACATCGGACTGTTCCGGCGCGAAGCGACGGAATGAAACCCTGAAAAGCCCGACCCGCCATTCAGCCGATTCCGGTTGAATGGCGGGACACGCCCAGAATCCTACTCTTCTGTCATGAAGTCTGCGGCGGTTTTTATGTATTTTTCCGCAGAATAAGAAGATAGGTAGAACGGATATGGCGTTTCGGAGCAAGTGCAGATATATTTCGATTCATCATCGGTTGAGTAAACAGTCACAGAGATTTGTTTGCCATCTGCCGTGAGCGTTACGGAACCTGCGGCTTCTGAAGGAAGCACAGTGTTTTCGCTTGCCCAGCTTTGCACGTTAAGGCTTGTGATGTTCGAAATCCACGAAGAGACTTTGGAACTGTCGCCACCGAGCCAGCTGTTGTCCTCAGAATTTCTGAAAACGGAAACCGCGCCGTCATCTGGCGTTGTGGCTGTTGCCGCCGTCACCTTTGCTACGTCAAGCGAATAGACTTTTTTGCTTCGGATATCGTCCATGGATTTTGCAAAGTCGCTCGTTATAGAACCTGAAGAAAGATAGATATCTTTTCCGCCGTCAACGGTGATGTATGTCTGCTGTGCTGTCGGAGAAGCTTTTCCAACGCCTACTGTGCGCAGAAGTTTTCCGTCTTTGTACAGTGCGGCGGTGACGGCGGCTGCCTCGTCAAGACCGTACCGCGCTTTATCCGCTTCGGAAGAGGAAACCGTTTCAAGCAGTTTTATTGAAGAAATATCCGCTATGAGCGATGTTGCAGTCGAGTCGTCTACCGGGTATTTCTTGTCGCCAACGAACCAGGCGTCACCTTCTTTGAAAACTTTTATTTCAGTGCCGTCACCTTTTGTTATAAGAACAGTGTCGGCTTCTTCTTCCACAGTAAGATATTTGACCGTGTTGCGGTTTTGTGTGACTATCTGCAAGATATAAATGCAGAGCAGTATGGGTATTAGTGCAAGAAGCACAATCTTACGAACTTTAAGTGTGTTCATCAGTCTGCATCTCCTTTTCTGTTCGCGAGTTTTTTCGCTTTTGTGGCAGCTTTTTCTGCCTCCTCGGCGAGTTTTTTCGCGTTTTGTTCGGCAACACGGATGTTGTCGTCATCGCGCGTGTCATCGGCGTTGTAGGTAAGGCGTATTGCGCGTCGTCTTGCCACGCGGACTCTCCAGATAATCAATGCGATAATTATGATTAAAACCGCCAGACCATACTGGTTGAAAATCTGCATGAACGTTACGAGCGTACCTTTCACTGTTGTGAGCGAGTTTTCGGAAAGTCCTTTTGTACGCATTGTACAAAGTTCTTCCGCTCCGTTCATGTAGTCGGTCACGTTACGCACGAAAATCGATATAGGCTGTGTTGCGTCGTTTATAAGTTGCGGTGTCGTTATGTAAGACGACGCGCATACGAAAATCTTTCCTTTCTGGATACTCGAAGAAAGGTGTGCCGAAACTGCAAGCTCGCCGGTAGATTCGGCTGTGCCTGTTTCGCTTGATGCGCCATTTGCATTCGCGTCTGTGCCGTCATCCTCGCCCTCAGCGGTGAGTGCGGCTTCTGGGGCTTTGTCGAACGCGCTCTGGAAGTTTCCTTCAAGAATTACGGCGAGCGGCTCTGCTTTTCTTTCGGAGCTGTCTGGCGGTGTTATGTAGTTAGGGTTAAGCACGTAGAAATCTGTTGATGTCCATGCTTTGCTCGTGGTTGACGCGAGCAAAGCCGCCGTAAAATCGCTGCTGTTCTCGCGCGTTACGGTGAGCGGGCCGTTCTGTACAAAGAGCAGGTTCCCCATGTTCTTTGTAGCCGGATGTGTCTTGTTTACGCCGGAATCTTTTACGAGCGGAACCCAATACATCGGAAGCTTTTCGCTGTTCGTGTAGTAGTCGTAGCACTGTTCATCAAAAACGTAGCCTTCACCAAGCGAAACACCGTACTTTTCAAGAAGCCGTTTAAGTCCGGTGTCTATCGGGTTGTACTGCGGCATCGAGTAGTAGTTGCCCGATTCAGTTACTTCGTACGGGTCAATCATGAACATGATGTTTCCGCCGCGCATAAGGAACTGGTCAATCTTGTAAAGCTCCTCATCGGTATACGCTGTTTTCGGACCGTTTATTACGATTGTGGAGATGCTTGCCGGAATGTTGTCTTCCGAAAGCTCCAATGTTTTGAGCGTGTAAGTATCTTCTATTAAGGTTTGGAACGAAGCTGCGCTTTCGTAGTCGCTGCCAAGAAGGTCTCGTTCTCCGTGGCCGGTGATGTAGCCGATCTCAACTGATTTGGAAACAAGGCTCTTAAGGTTTTCGGCAATATTGTCCTCTAACTCGTCAAGTCCTGCAATTGCATAACCGAACAGGCTTTGCGCCATTTCAAGAGGGATAAGCCGGAACGTGTCGCCATGCTCCAGAACAAGTCCGATTACGCCCTGTTTCTGCGAGCCGTCTTTTTCCGTCCAACCGATAGACTGGATGCCGTATTTCTGAACGTAGTCGGAAATCTCTTCGTCGGTTGGTTCTACGCGCCTAAACGAGATTTTATCCTGATTTTTCTTGTTCACAGCGGAGTAGGCGTTTATTACGCTCTGCTCAATCTGGTTGAAGCCGCTTATGTTGAACTTGCTGAGAGCAGGCGTTGTGTAAAGCGTAAGTGTCACATCGTCTTGAAGAGCTGAAAGAACATCGGCTGTTGTAACCATCTTTGTGATTTTTGTCGTGATGTTGTATTCAAGACTTTCTTCGGACGTAATGCCGTCAAGAATTTCAATGCTGTCTCCGTAGATGAACGCCGCGCCCATATACGCTGCCTTGAAGCCAATCTCGTTGTTGTTGACTTCCTGAATCTGAACCTGATTTATGCCGTATTCCCTTGCAAGCTTTTGGTTCTCTGCGTTTTCCATGTCAAAGAACTCACAGCTGAAATACTTGTTCGCGGCTCCCTTGTATTCTGTGAGTATGTCTTTCAAATATTGCTCAACATTGTTGTAAGGTGCGTTCAAGTTTGATGTGAAGAACACTTTTACCGCGAGCGGCTTGTCGAGTGTGCTTACTGCGCGGCGGCTTGCATCGGAAAGTGAGTAAGCCTTTGATTCCGTAAGGTCAATCCTGAAAAATGCGTTCTGTCCGACAAGATTTATAAGGATTATTACGATTACGAATAGCAGGAAATCGCTTTTGGGGCTTTTTAGCCATTTTATGAAGTTTTTCATTATGCAGCCCTCCTGCCTTCTTCAGTTTTTACCGTAAGACCGAGGAAGATAATTGTTATCGAGATGAAATAAAGCAAGTCGCGGCTGTCTATAATGCCTTTCGAAATAGATTCGAAGTGAGTGTTCGCCGAGAAGAACGAAAGGAAGTTCGTTATTCCTGCGGGCAGCAGGATAAGGAAACTGTCTATTATAGAAAGAATTATGCAAATTGCGAATCCGATAAAGAACGCGACAATCTGATTTTTACTTGATGCGGATGCGAAAAGTCCTATCGCGGAATAAGCTGCCGCAAGGAAAAGCGCACCAAGATAGCCGCCTACAATTGGGCCGGCATCCGGGTTACCGAACATTCCGGCTGTAAACGCGTAGGAAAGCGTCGGTAGCAGCATTACTGCGCACGAGATGAACGCCGCAAGGTATTTTCCTGCTACAGCCTGTGCTGATGAAACTGGAAGAGTCATCAGTGTTTCAAGGCTTCCTGAGCGGCTTTCCTCTGCGAAAAGGCGCATCGTTATTGCCGGAATGAAAAACGAGAAAAGCACCGGCAGCAGCGAGAAGAAATAACGGAGTGTCGCAACTTGCCGGATAAAGAACGTGCTGAAAAACAGCAGACCTGTACTGATAAGGAAAAGTCCGGTTACGAGCCACGCCACGAAAGAGTTGAACCAGGTGAACAGCTCGCGTTTTAATATAACTGTAATAGCTGAATGTTTTTTCATGCCGCATCTCCTGTGTCCATCGTAAGCGAGCGGAATACGTCCTCAAGACTGTTTGTTTCAAGCTGCATTGTGTAAAGGTTCCAGCCGCTTTCGATTATGGTACGAACAATTTGCGGACGTATTTCCGCGTCGCTGTTTACAGCGATCGTCACGGCACCGCATTTTGTTTCGCCTTTAAGAAGTTCTGTGCATGCGGTTGGCGTAACGGTGATGCCGTCAGGAACTGCCTTGCCGGAGCTCGCGCCAGAAGCCGCAGAGCCCGCGCTAACCGAATTCGCACCGCCGGAGCCCGCGCCAGAAGCCGTGCTGCCAGAACCTGCCCCAGCCCCGGTTATGCTGCCAACCGCGCCTGCAAGCGTTTTCTGCAGTTTATCTGCAAGCTCCTCTGACGAGCATCCGCCTGCCGTGACGCTTACGACGGCACTGTTTCCATAATGCGTACGAAGCTCAGCTGTCGGGCTGTCCGCAACAATCTTGCCTTTTGAAATTATGATTATCCTGTCGCAGAGCATTTCTACTTCGCCCAAAATATGCGTCGATATGATGACTGTGCGTGTTTTTCCGATTTCTTTTATCAAACGGCGCACGTCGCCAATCTGGTTCGGGTCAAGTCCGCTTGTAGGCTCGTCAAGAATCAATATTTCAGGGTCATTCATAAGTGCGTGCGCAAGACCGACTCGCTGTCTGTATCCGCGCGAAAGCTCGCCGATGTTCTTGTGCATCACTTCTTTCAGTCCGCATACTTCGCAAAGATGCGGAACTTTCTCTTCTGGATCAACCTGTTGCATTTCTGCAACGTATTTAAGGTAATCCGCTACAATCATGTCACTGTAAAGCGGCGCTGATTCTGGCATATAGCCTATTTTCCGCTTCGATTCCACAGGATTCTCTGAAATATCCTTGCCGTCGATGGTAATTTTCCCGGCAGTTTGGGTAAGGAATCCAGTAATCATTCGCATTGTCGTTGTTTTTCCGGCTCCGTTAGGTCCCAAAAGACCTACGATTTCACCCGTTTTTATGGAAAAACTTATGTCGTCCACAGCGCGGAATGAACCGAAGAAACGAGAAAGATGCTCGACTTCTATCATAACTCCTCCTTTTTTCTCTATCCAATTTTATAGAATATTGATGTCAGCGGATCCCTGCGCGACGTATGCTTCGTATGCTTACCAAGTTTTATCTGCGGTCGCTTGTCATCAATATGTTCTAATTTTGTAAAAGCCGAAAATCGACCAAATTTAAATATATTAAATTCTCTTAAATTCGGCTATATCTTCGGGCGTCACCGCTCGGACGGACAGGCCGTCGTCGCGGTCGGCGTACTCCGGGCGCGGCTCATCCGCCTTGGTCTGGGATAGCTCACAACAAAAAATTGTTCGCTATCCCAGACTTTGCTTCGCAAACCCTGCGTATGCCTGACGCATTCCCCAATTTTTACCCATAATCCTTTAAAGAATCTTAAAACAATCCTTATTTATGTAGATAAAAGATTGATTTCGGCAAAAAGTCTGCTATAATTAGAATGATTATGAGCGATAGCGAAAGAAAAAAATCAGCAATTCTACTCGTAAAAGGCAGCCGCGATGATGAGGCGATTCTCTCAAAAATAATTTCTCCGGTTTACGATGTTGTTGTATCTTCTTCTAAGATTGATGAAGTTCTTTCTACGCTTCGTGACGACAGCAAAAATATTTTTGCTGTGATTGTCGATTCTCAAGATGCGCTACAAATCCTAAGAAGCGTAAGGAAAGTTCCTGCGCTTGAAAAACTTCCGTTCCTTATCACTATAGACAGTTCCGGTTCAGAAATGGACAGCGAGATTCTTGCGCTTGACGTAATTGATTTTATAAAGCGGCCGTTCAATGAACAGCGCGTCGTCAACCGTTTAAGAACAGCTGTACGTCTTTTTGAGGCAGACAAGACAATCGATGAGCTGGAACGTGACGAGCTTACCGGTCTTTATACGCGCTCTGCGTTCCTGCACAAAGCAGACCGTGTCCGCCGGGAGAATCCTGACAAGAAATATTGTATAATCGGCTTTGATTTTGACAACTTCAAGTCAACGAACTCTATTTACGGAGAGGAAAAGTGCGATGAATTCCTTGTGTATACAGCAAGAAATCTCAAAAAACTTCTTCCTAATGGAATCACCGGCCGTTTTGGTGGCGACCAGTATATTCTTTTCTTTGATTATCAGGATGCTATTGATGTAGACCGCATAAAGAAAATAAGTAAAACGATTCTCGATTCTGCTCCTATTCCGCATCAAATTCTGAAGACTGGTATATATGCCCCGATAGACAAAGATTTGCAAACGGTTGCCTGCTGCGACAGGGCTTTTCTTGCTGTCCGCGAGATAAAAGGCAAATATGGCAGGGATATCGCGTTTTACGAAAATCGGTTTATTGAGCAGCTTCTCGCCGGGCAGCGGATTGTAGAGACAATGGAAAAGGCCCTTGAAGAGGGACAGTTTCATGTTTACTATCAGCCAAAGCACGAGACAGTCACTTGCAAAATTGCGGGCGCGGAAGCTCTTGTCCGCTGGATTCACCCGGAGTACGGTCTTATGCTGCCCGGCTTGTTCATCCCGATTTTTGAGCGGAACGGTTTTATAACGAAACTGGACATGTTCATCTTGGAGCAAGTCTGCAAGGATATAAAACGCTGGCGAGATCAGAATACGCTCGTCGTGCCGATTTCCGTCAATATCTCGCGCCTTGATTTTATGGAGCCGGGTTGCCTTGAGCGTCAGGTCGCGCTCATAGACAGCTACGGTATTCCGCACGAGCTTCTTCACCTGGAAGTAACGGAATCTCTTTATTCAGACAACACGGCGATAATCGCCTCTCAGGTAAAAAAAGCGCAGGAACTCGGTTTCATGATAGAAATGGACGATTTCGGAGCCGGATATTCGTGCTTGGGAATGCTCTCCAGCTTCTCCCTTGACGTGCTTAAGCTTGATATATCGTTTGTCCAGAACATCAAGGTGAACGAAATCGTCATCGAAAACGTTATAAAAATGGCGCACCGTATGGGGCTTCTTACCGTGGCGGAGGGTGCGGAGTCTGACGAGCAGTTCAAGATGCTTAAGAGCCTGGGCTGCGACTTCATTCAGGGCTTCTATTTCTCGGAGCCGCTTTCGCTTTTAGATTATGAGTCGTACATGAAGAAAACGGCCGTAATGACAGAAAGACGCAAGATTATAACGAGACGCTCAGGCAAAGAAGTTTCTCTTCTTAGTGAAACGATGCTCATGGCGGCAAATGAAGTCGCAGAAGGCTTGCCCGGCGGATTTTTCTCGTACCACGCCGACGGCAACATGGAAATTATCTCGTTCAACAGGGAGATGATAAATCTGTTCGGCTGCGAGACGGCGGAGGAATTCCGTGAATACACCGGCAACTCGTTCCGTGGTCTTGTTCTTGAAGATGATTTTGATCGAGTGCAGAACAGCATTAACTCTCAGATTAGAGTTTCCAATGATATAGATTACGTTGAGTACAGAATCCTTTCCAAAGACGGTTTGATAAAATATGTCCGCGATTTCGGAAGATTCGTAAGTACGGAAAAGTACGGCGACATTTTCTATGTATTCGTATACGACATTACAGAAGAAGAGCGCCGTAAAGTTGCCGAAGAAGAAGAACGTCTTAAGAAAATCGAGCTTCAGCGAACGGCGGAAATAGCTGAAAACGCGAATAAGGCAAAATCTATCTTTATGTATAATATAGTGAAAGAAGTTATACCACCGATACAAAGTATAATCGCGTGTACTTCTTCTATGCTGGATAATGTTACGGACGTGGAGCTTGTAAAGGCGAATCTTGAGAAAGCTCGCAAGCAGGAAGAATATCTTGCTGGCTTTATGAACAACATAATTGAGTTCTCGCGGATTGAAAGCGGAGAAATCAAGCTTACCGAACATGCGACAGATCTTACTTCTGCAATGAATAAGACCTACGCTCTTATTGAGGATAAGGCGAAAGAGAAAGGCGTTGAGGTTGAGTACTGGTCAGAGATAATCAATCCTTATATCTATCAGGACATAATCCATACGGCGGATGTTGTGCTGAACATAATCATGAACGCGATTAAATACACACCGAAAGGTGGAAAGATAAAATTTGGAATAAAGCAGACTCCCGGCAAGAACGACAACGAATGTATGATTGATTTCATATGCGAGGACAACGGAATCGGCATTTCCGAGGATTTCTTGCCGAAAGTATATACAAGCTTTGAGCGCGAGGATAACGAGGTAAACAGAGAGAATCCAAGTGCGGGGCTTGGTCTTTATATCGCGAAATCGCTTATCACGCTTATGAGCGGAACAATCGACATTACGAGCCAAAAAGGACAAGGAACTGTGGTGCACACGTCACAGCCGCACCGCTACGCAAAGCGCGAGGATATCGCTACAGAAAGCTTCCTTATCGACAGCGGAAATCTGTAGAATATTTGGCACAATGCTGAGATGCAGGTGAACCTTGCCTGAAACTTCGCATTGCGCTTGTTGTAGGCTGGTTTTCATAGCGCATAGCCCTAAATCATCGGTGCAAACGTGTTCAATTATTCTGGTGATTAATCAACATCGACACAAAAACATATCTTGTGGTAATATACTCCCATATTCACAGGTGAAGATATGACGGACACTTTTGCAGACAACATTAAAGAACGATATTTTGACTGGGCTGCGACAGCCCTTGCTGATGAAGATATTTTACGCGATGCGCTTGAAAAGTCTCTTACGGACGGCGCGAACCCGTCGAGTGTGCACGGTGCGGGGCTTAGTGCGCGCCATGCGTTCGAGAATGCCCGCGCCCGGTGTTCGGCTGCGCTCGGCGTGAAACCGGAGAATGTCATTTTCACTTCCGGCGGCACAGAAAGCGACCAAATCCCGATACTCGCGCTGCTCCGGCGGCCGCAAAAAGGCAGTATTCTTATAAGCGCGATAGAGCACCCGGCAGTGTCGGCGCAGGCAGAGCTTATGAAAAACTGCGGTTGGCGCGTAATTACTGTTCCGTGCAACAGCGACGGCATTGTTACGCCGGAAGCCGTCATTGCCCGCATTGAGGACGACACGGCTCTTGTGTGCATTATGGCTGTGAACAACGAGACTGGTGCGATTCAACCTGTTTACGAGATTGCAGATGCAATGACGGCACACTGCCGGGGAAAACGACGGCCAAAGTTTCATGTGGACGCGGTTCAGGCCGCCGGAAAAATTCCGTTTGAGCTTTCGTATCCCGGAATAGACACCGCCGCCATAAGCGCACATAAACTTTGCGGTCCGCGCGGAATCGGTATTCTTTATATGAAAGACCGTTTTGAGCCGTTCCTTAAAGGCGGCGGGCAGGAAAACGGAATGAGAAGCGGCACAGAGAACCTTTTTGGCGCGCTCGCTCTTGCCGCCTGCTTGGAAAAATATTATACGCGCGGACGACTAGGACTGACGGGCGCAGACTGCGAGCTGGGCAAAATTGTGGGCGCGGCCGGCTCAGACATTTCGGCTGGCGGCTCGTCTGTTTGCGGTGGCTGCAAGCTGGGGGCAAGCGCCTCCGGAGTGGGCGCGGACAGGCGGGGGTCAGAAGCTGCATCGGGCAGTTGCGGGGCTCTCGCGGATAATAAGTTTGTGCAAGAAACACGGCGGACAGCTCACTTTATAGAGCAGCTTAAATCGCTTTCCTGTTGTAAACTTGTGCCGGAGGACAGAAAACCGGTGGACGGGCGTTTCGCGCCTGGTGTTGTGCAGGTTTCGTTCGCGAATATTCCGGGCGAAGTTATGGTCCGTGCGCTGAGCGAGAAAGGCTTTTATATTTCGACTGGTTCTGCGTGTTCGGCGCGGAAAAATAACCGCCCGGTGCTTGCTGCAATGGGAATAAAAGGAGAAGAAGCCGCGAACGCTGTCCGCTTTTCGTTCAGCAGCCACTCTACCGATGAAGGTGTGGAAAATCTTTTTGCAGCTGTAAAAGAAATTGCAGGGCGTTTCAACGGCTAGTATGTGTTGAAGTTTGCGGGGCGTTGCGGGGCAATCACGGAAGGATGCGCCCCGCTCGGTGGGGTAGCGGAAGACTCCGATGCCCGAAAAAAATGAGGGCGAGGAGTCTGGAGCTAGGGGCGGTTGTCCGCCCCTTATAAAAAACCTAATTTATCGTTATGACGGACGCAATTCTGCCTTCGGGCGTGTAGACTTTTGCGGGATTCGTGTCATCGAGAATCGGCGAAAGGCCTTCGTAGTAGCAGTAATAATATGTTCCGGATGGCAGCGGAAGTTCAATTTCGTAATGACCGGGAGAAGTCTCGTTCATGTAGTAAATGAAAGAATCCCAATTGGAGAATGTTCCAGAGAGTCTGACGATTTTTCCAGGATCGGAGTTGTGTATGAAAGTGACTTTGTCGTTCTTCTTTTCGGTGACTGTAGCCGTCATGTTCGAGTAACGTACTTGCGAGACGTATGTGCCGCTTTCGAAGCTGAATGTTTTTACAGGATTAAGGGGATCGGTCGTCCACAGTCCGTCGAAAATCATTCTGTACGAGATTCCTGTGCTGTTTTTTGGCACTGGAAGGATATAGAACAACACGGTTCCTCGCGGATTATTGTCATAATCGTAAGCAATGAGTTTTTCGTATGCATGGATTGTCCTATAATCCTCGAAATCGAAGGCAATTCCTGTGAAACGATGGTTGTCCTCTGCGGTGAAAACGATATACTTGTCCGCAATGTACGGTTCTCCTGCGCTTTTTATGCCCGTCCGTATGTTGTCAAGAGTATATTTGTTGTCCTCTTGGGCATACAGGCAGCACACTGTTATGGCTATGAGAACCACGAATAAAATGAGACGCTTCATATCATTTCCCCTATCGGAACTTTCTGTGTGCCGGATAAGCGGAAAATCTGATGAAAATAGAAAATGTGATTACATATAAGTTTGACGCTGCCGAGTGCAAGTTCTTAATGACAAGCGGTGTGTTTGGAAAAAGCCTTAAGGTAAGTAGAAAAAAAACCGAAAAATGAATAGCGGAAAATTTGTAGATTCATTCACTATGACAAAATGGTGAGGACTCACGAAACCCATCAGGATTTTTCGTCTCTTGTTATTTAGAATGGAGTGGGGTACAATCTAGAAAAATGCCCGGAATGAAACAGCTGAAGAAATTCAGCGACGATATCACACAGCTTGGAAATGAACTCATACGCCGTCAGGAAAAGGGCGAAACTTTTCCACGTGTCAATTTTCCTGCGGGAATATCAGACGCCGACGATTCTGACGACTTTTTGTTCGGGCTTCCTGTCGCTGGACAGCAGCCAGTCAATTCTGGCAGCGGAGCAAGTTCTGTAGTTTCTGGCGATGGAAGTGACGATGACAGCCCTGTTCAATCCGTTGATGATATTTTGGCGGGCATTTCTGGTTCTTCGTCTTCTGGAGGTACGGAAGAGGAATTTGATATAGAAGCTCTTCTTGCCGAAGCCCGTGGCGAAACTCCCAAAAAATCGCAGCCGGATTCTGGTGCTGCAGGCGGTATTCCTGGTTCAGCGCAAGGCGCAGCCGCAAAAAGTGTGCCGGAATTTTCCGCGGACAATCCTTTTACGCTACCTGGAATGGACACAAGCAATGCGTCCGAAATCCCCGATATAGATGCTCTTCTTTCCGGTTTTGCCGATGATGTTGAAACTCCTGATATTAATATTAATGAAACGTCTGGTTCTGAGCCTGTCGCTGATGATATATTGAATAATCTTTCTGCTGCCGATTTTGGTAGCGGAAATGATTTCTCTGAGTCGGATTTTGCACCAGATAATGATTTTTCTGTTGGTGCGGATAACTCTGGTTTTGAGGTTCAATCTGCCTCCGATGATTCTGATCCGGCAAATCTTTTCGCAGGGCTTGATATACCTGATTTTGGCGGTGATTCTGGGGCTACTGGCGCAGAACCTGTTGGCGCTGATAAAGCCTCTTCTTCGGGAGAAACTGGTTCTGCTGATGCCGGTACATCCGAGGCTATTGATGCAGATGATTTCTTGTCCGGTGTTGCGGATCTTGGTACATCTGGTTCTGCTGGCACGGATGATTTTTCTTTCAGGGATGACTTGTTTAATGGAACAGGTTCGGCAGACATTGGTGGCTCAGATACTGGAGATTTCTTAGCCGGAGAAAAATCGGCAGATTCACTTGGAGCAGATAGCGGTGATTTCTTGTCGGGTGCTGATGGGACGGCTTCTGCTGGCGTGCCTGATTCTGATTTGTCAGGGCTTGCGGGTGCAAGTGGAGCTGAGACTGCAAATGCACCCGGCGCGGGCTCTTCTGATGCATCTGGATCAGACTTTGATTTCTCGATGCCAGATTTTGATGCGCCTTCTGATTTTGATATTTCTCAGGATTCAAATGCTTCTCCTGATTCAAGCGATTTTGAGCTTTCAGACACCGGAACAGCTCCGTCTTTTGAAACTGATATTGGTGGGGCAGATTCAACGACGATAAGTGAAACAGGTGCTAATGGTTCTTCTGCAGATTCTTCCGGTGATTTCGATTTTGATTTACCTGATTTTGATATGCCTTCATCTGAAGCTTCAGAGGCTCCTTCTGGCGATTTTGCCACCGCGCCCGGTTCTGATGCAGATTCGTCTTTCGGTTCTGACTCAGATTTTGGCTTAGGTACAGGCTCTTCTTCAATTGATGACGATGATCTTTTCGCAACTCCGGCGGCTTCGTCCGGTTCCTCTTCCGGCGGGCTTTCTCTTTCTATAGATTCTGAACCGGAAAGCGGAAGTTTCGAGCTTCCTCCTATGGACGATCCGTTTTCAATGCCGGAAGGTGACGGTTTTAATCCTGAAGAATCCAGTTTCAATCCAGAAGAAGCGGCTTCTTTCGAGATGCCGGAAGCCCCGGATTTCGGGGATATGAGCGAATTCTCCATGGATGCCCCAGATTCCGGCAGCATGGAAGGTTCTTTTGAATCAATCGATAATGACAACGATTTCTCAATTCCTGGTTTTTCCGGTGATTCAGATTTTGACCTTATCCCGCCGGAAATTCCTGACGTAAAAGCGCAGAAATCGATAAAAACTGAAACAAAGCAAGGCAGAAAGCGCAAGGAAAAAGTCGTAAGGGAAAGAAACGAGCTTTCAGAGGAAGAATACAAGACTTTCAAGGAGAATCTAAAAGGATATCCGCTGAATCTCCGTATCGCGCTGCAAGAAATTATCGTAAACCCCGATTTTACGGATGAAACGATAATGAAAATTATCGACATGGTTCTAAGCCGTACTCCAGCACGTACTCTTGCAAATTATCTGGAGAAAGAAAGTCTTGTCGATTATGCTATTCCAGTTCCAGCCAACTTTGAGAAACGAACAGTCTCGGAATACGAGGAATATAAGAAATCTCTTGAATATCGTCTTAAGAACCGCATTATCCCGATTGCGATTGTCAGCGTTATTTCCATGCTGTTCATCGGGCTTTTCTCTTTCTTAATAGCGCGTTTTGTCGTTCGGCCTGTAAAGGCGGAGATGCTTTACAAAGAAGGCTATACTCTTATTGAAAACGGACTTTATCCGCAGTCAGAAGTTAAATTCAACGAAGCTGTTTATTACAAGGCTAAGAAAAGCTGGTTCTATAAATTCGCAAGGTCGTATAGTGATCACAAGCAGTATGAGCGAGCAGGCGCAATGTACGAGCGTCTTGTTCATCAGTATGACTACGAGAAAAAAGCTGGCCTGGAATACGCAAGAATGGAGCTTGACGAGCTTTCGGACTACGCGAAGGCAGAAGAAATAACAAGACGATATGTACTCGATCATCATATAAATAATGCCGACGGAATGCTCCTTCTTGGTGATATTTTCCTTGAATGGGCCACAAACAATGACAGCTCAAAATTCGAGGATGCCCGTGTCGCATATGCCGATTTGATGTCGATTTATGGCCAGACAGACCAATACCTTTCAAGAATGATGCGCTACTTTATCCGCACTGATCAGATACGGGAAGTTTTGCCGCTCAAGAGTTATTTCTATCCGCAAATCGAAAAAGATGTGCTTGAGGGACAAGATCTTGTCGAGCTTAGCGGCTATCTTCTTGACAAGCTATTCGGTTATCTTACGCCAGCAGATGAATATCTCCGCAGTTCTATCGAGGACGTGAGGGATCTTTTGGAGCAGGCGGTTTTCAAGGCACCGGAAATTCCCGAATCAACATATAATTTAGGCAGATATTTTGTCGAGACAGACAATACTGAAGCTGCTGTCGCTGTGCTGGAAGAGTCTCTCGGTGTGTTTGCGGCTGCTGAGAAAAAGACACATCCTCGTATTTTGCGGAACATTAATGCTTACCGGCTTATCGGGGAGCTTAAGACTGATGATCAGCTTTATCTGGAAGCGGAACGGATGTATGTTTCCGGAATCGATATGTTTACGAGCGAACAAAAACGCAGCGGGCTTGCTTCCGACGAGAATGTCGGAATATTGTACTCAGATCTTGCTGACCTTGATTACTTTATCTCCGGTGATTTTGATTCTGCGCTGCTGAACTACCAATACTCGGTTGACAACCACAACGACACTCCGTCTATACGCTACAAAATGGGCTACATAAACTACGTAAACGGAAATACCGGAGAGGCTCTTGATTCTTTTATAAAGACGATTACAGATCAGCCTTCGGAACGGAACACTCTTTTCGCATTGGGAAATACGCTTGTTATGCGCGATAGTACGTCAGCAGCGCAGGGATATTACGAAAAGCTTATAGATTTGCTCGACAGGGAAAAAGAAACTGCCGGAGTCCTTTATCCACAGCTTCGTGAGGAACAGGGGGCTCTTGTAGAGATGTATATGAAAACAGCGAACAATCTTGGCGTTACTCTTTCGCGGCTTGCAAAGCGAAATTCGAACAGCATGTATAATGCAAGGGCGATGAGCCTTCTTACTGAATCCACAAGAGCGTGGGATGCGCTTACACGAAATCAAGCTACGATGATACGGCTTGAGGGAACGAATCTTGCCGCCCAGAACCTTAAGTATCTGACTGTTCCGAACAGTCCTTATGAACCAGAGATATATACGGCCATACCGAGAGTTTTGTATGGCGAGAAAATGTTGAGTCAGCCGGAATTCGAATGACGATGCTATAATTAAAAGCCGGTGATTTACGGGCTTTACTGATGGTAGAAACTATGAAAAAGTGGAATGACAGAAGAAAAAAAAGTGGCTCGTCAGTATGCAGATTGTCTGAGAGCGGAATAGCCGGAATTGTACAACGGAAGTGGTTCTACATAATTGTCAAAGAATTGTTCAGGAAATTAATTCACATGGGAACTGCGTTTGTGCCACTCGTCCTGTCTTTTTCGCGGCCGCTCATAGTTTTTCTTCTTGTTGCGGCTCTCGTTATTTATTCTATTACAGAAGTAATCAGGCTTTCCGGAAAAACTGTACCGATTGTTTCCAAGATTACGGAAGCTGCGGCAAGAAAACGTGATTCGGATCATTTTGTCCTTGGTCCAGTGACGCTTTGTCTGGGTGTTCTTTTTACAATCTTGATTTTTGATTACAAAATTGCGACAGCAGGAGTTTTTGCGCTTGCTTTTGGCGACGGACTTGCGAGCCTTTCTGGAAAAATGTTCGGACAGTGTGTCATCCCGTTCACTCAGGGAAAAACTGCTGCAGGGAGTCTTGCCTGTTTCCTTGCGATATTCATTTCATCGTATGCCGTGTTTGGTTCATGTGTACTTTCTTTGTCCGTCGCTGTTGTGGGTATGTTCATAGAGCTATTGCCGCTCAAAGATTTGGATAATCTTATAATACCTGTGATTGTTTCTGCCGTAATAAGATTCTTTTTTCCTGTAATCGCCGGTATTTAATCATTTTATTCGCTAAATGACGCATTCTACGAGTTTTTGAAAGTATCTATTTCCAAAGATAGTAGTTGTGTAATCCTCTGAAATAAGTTTCTGTTCCTATCCACAAAAGAATGAATCCAAGTGTAGTTGTTATTATGTTTTCGGAGATAGTAAGGCAGATGTAACCGGAGAAAAGCACCGCATATGACAACATCGTCTTAGTTTTTTTATTAAAAAGAAATGCTATCACTGTCATAGCCGCTATGAAAATCCTTGCGAATGTGAAAAATGATTGGAAGCTTGTGTTGACCATCATTGAAGGCAGAATTGTCCGTGTGTCGATTCCGACAGCCGTTGCGAAAACGACAGAGACGACTACAGCAATTATCAGGTTTCTGTCCGCTTCTTGAATTTTGTCGTCAGAGGAAAAAACGGCTGAGAAAAGCAGGCTCAGAACTGTCAGAATTCGTCCGGCGAAAACAAGTTTCCCAATATAGATTAGAAATTCTGAGTAACCGTTCCATAAATCAAAAAGAGGAATGCAAAGACGGAATGTCTCTATCATGCAACCCACAAGAAAACCCAAAAAATAAAGAATCTCAGGGGATTGTGTTTTCTCAAAGACATAGCTGATAACCATGCATGTAACGGGGGTGTACACTGCTAGGATCGCTGTGGCGGCAAGAGCAGCAAATGAGTATGGCTGAATCAGGGTTTCTATAAATAATTTCACTGAGCTTGTGTCGAATGTTAGAGCCGTATATTCAAAAGGTATAGTTTTTTCTGTAGCATACCGGTATATAAAAAGTGCTGCAAATACAATCAGCTGGCTGAATGAGATGATTGAAACTGTTTTCATGAGCCGGTTGCGGTAATTCAGTGTCATGTTTTAAAGAATAACCGTAAGACAAATTTATGTAAAGCGAGTTCTTTCAAAAACCGAAAATAAAAAGTGTATAGCCTGTTTCTATAATTGTCATCGTTTGAGACAGTGCTGCATTAACCGCATAAAATTGCGGTTTTTGAGATAAAATCAGAGGTGTTTACAAAACTTGTCAGGTTTTCGTAAATATCTTTGTGAGCAGGTCTGGTTTTTAGCTTGCTTGCGGAATGTAACAGTTTTTGGAGTGTTTTTTATGAAAAGATGCATATTCGTTGTTCTGAGCCTTTGCCTTTTTTTCGCATATCTTTTTGCGGGCGATGTCGCTGTTTTCGATGATATAGGCTTTTCTGCGGACGGAAAGACATATCTTTTCGGTCAGTACGGTACGACCGACAAAACATTCCGTGGGTATGCCGAACTTTATGCTGTTGATATTGAGAATAATTCGTTCAGAACGAACGGAATCTACAGGACAAATGCCACAGAGTCAACTGCCGGAAAAAGCGGGGCTGCTGTATATGATGAATTGAAAAAGAAAAACTCTGGCTGGATTTCTTCATGGAAAGCTTCTCCGGCAGATATGTCGGAAGTGCTTTACATCAGGCCGTATAACACAAAGATCGCGGAAAACGAAATCAGTATAAGAGATTTTGAGCATTCTACCGCGGCTGGCACGATGCAGTATACTTTCAAACTTGTTTCATATTCTGAAGGCAAGGGTGCATCGATGACATCTTCGTTTTATATAACGGTCGAGAAAAAAAACGCGGAAGGTAAGTTGATTAACAAAATAGTGGCTGGCAGCCCGGATATAAAACGCCGCGGAATAAGTGGATATGCGATCGAAAAGATAATTTGCGACAAAACGGCGACAAATTTCGTCATCATCGTTGAGAAAATAAGCGAAGAAGAGAATGCTGCCCCGTCCGTACGCTACATGGTCGAAACTTTTGTCTTGAAATAAAGGCAATCTCAAAAAATCTTTTCTGTGACTTTTCGAGATTGCTTTTGGATTGTAATTCGCTGAAATATCAAGATTTATAAAAACCGTCAATATTACATCTGAATATTTGTCCCCTATTTTTGTATTTCTCTGAACAGTTGGCAGACTTTTTTGTTTCCTTCGGCAAGTGTGCGGATAAAAACTGTGTCCTTAAGTGTGATTTCCTGCCACGATGCTTCCAAGAATAATGCTTCTGCGGCGTTCACGCATAGCAGTTGATTTTCTTCCTGAGAGTCAAGGAAAAACTGGACGAAAAGATATTTTCCTGCCGGTATTACGCCGTCCGGTTTGCTTCCTGCAATAAGCCCTGCTTCGGGTGCCAGTCCATATCCGCACCATTTTCCATCAGTCAGATATTCGCTTTGCTCCGGATTCATGTCATTAGTTTTGACACGGTTCGTAAAAACGGAAAGTTCTTCAGTTTTCATTATGGGATTTTGGTCATCTTTCGTGAAAATGAGATCATTGTATAGTGTGAGGTTTTTTATTTCAAAATTCATATAGCAAGTATAACGATAGTTAAATGCAAAAAAAAGAAGTTTTTTGTTTTTTTTCCTCCGAAAACATGAAAAAAATCATTTAGGAATTCGTATAAGTATTGTATCAGGACTTTTTAGTATGAGGAAAATCAGAGCATATTTATGATTTTTTGGGATTAATCAAAAATCAATGTTTATTGGAGGTAGCATGACAAAAGATCGTTTGTTCAGGGCTTTTGGCGAAATTGCCGTTATCGCCGGAGTTGTTACGGCTATATGTTTTCCAGTGACAGCCGCTTCGTGTAAAATTAATCCGGAAGGCATAACCATAATCGGGGGTGATTACTCTTCGCCCAAGCTTTTGGATTTTATTGTGGCAGGATCAGATTCGCTGAAACTTGTTTTTTCGGACGAGATTGTACTTGATTATTTGTATATAAGCCCGTCCTCCGCCAGCGAGGCTGAATTCGAGTGTTCGAAGATAAGCATGACATCTGCTGATTTGGATAAGACCAATGTTGAGAATGGAGTCGAGTATACTCTTCATATGCCGGAAAAAACTGAGTGCGGCAAAGAGTATGTGTTGTTTGCGGAGGCGGAGGACAAAAAAGGAAATACGCTGTCGTTCTCAACCGCATTCTATGGATACAATGAGATGGTTCCAAAAATTATTTTGAGTGAGGTCAGGACAGAAGCCTCAAAGCCGAAGCCGGAATTCGTAGAGTTGTATTGTCTTTCCGGAGGAAACACGGGCGGAATGATTCTTGAGATTGCGTATAACAAGACGTCTTCCTATAAGTATACGCTTCCTGCGGCTGAGGTATGCGCTGGAGAATACATAGTGATACACCTAAGACGCTACGATGACCAAAAAGCGTTTTGTATCGATGAGACTGATTCAGAGCCGTCTTCGCTATCTGCATCTACCGCTACCGATTCCTGCCCCGGATCGCGTGATTTCTGGCTTAACGAGAACGCAAAAGTTATAGGCAAAACGTCTGTTATTATGCTTTGGGAGCGGAGCCGGGGCAGAATGCTTGATGCGCTTCTTATCGCTGAGTCTGGAAAAGAGAACTGGCAGGCGGCTATTGTTGGGGAAGCTGCACAAAGCGCATTCCTTGCAGATATTTGGATTGACGGAGATTCCGTTTCAAATGCTGTATGTTCCGACAAAGTCACAGCGACGCGTACCGTTTCTAGGCAAAATATTGCACAACTTGCAGCTGATGTCGCCAGCGAAGACTTTTTGTGGCCCGTTCCTGTTTTTGCATCCGATTGGATTGTTGTCGCAACAAGTCAAGCTACTCCTGGAAAAGAAAACTCGTCAAAACCAGTTCAGTAATTTGTACTGCCACCGAAAAAAAACTGCCCGTAACGATTTCTGTTAGGGGCAGTTTCTGAACGCATTGCTTTAATTGCTTGCTCAAGCTTTTTCTACAACTTGCAGGAGTTTTTTATGCTTTTTGATTGCACTCAATGCTGCATGGATACAACAAATAACCATTACGATTATAAAAAGCGGACCAATAGATTTGATCAGGGCAATGATGAAACTGCCGGAAAGCAATTTGGCTCCATTGTATTTAGCAGTATCAAGCAAAATAGAATCTTCATTGACTATCGTATTGTTATAGTCCTTTAACATTGCGAAAAAGGTTTGCATGACATCATTAACTTTTCTGTCAGTTTCGGATATACTGTTAGTGATGTTAGATTGCGTGACGTTACCTGACGTGTTTGTCAACGCATTCAAATACATATTATATTTTTCAAGCTCTGTATTTATTGAAATAAGATCATCAGAAATACTTCGTTTTTCATCTATCAGTCTTTCATAAGTTTGTTTTGAGTTACTGTCTATCTTGACTAAAGAATCACCGGAGCTGATATAAAGAATGCTATCTGTCGGATACGCATCGATGAGCGCATTTAATTCATTTAGGCTGGTTTCTTTATATTTCTTTTCGTTTTCCAAAAGCTTTATTTCGTATTTATATTGATTTTGTAGTCTTTCTTTCGAGATAGTTACTGAATTCGCTATAATAAATGCTTCAATGCCGGTAATATAATCATTCGTTATACTGTTGCACTTAAGAATAATGTCATTGAAATTCATTCCGTTACTATTGAATGATGAATCAAGAGTTGCCATTTCATTTGCATATTTTTTGATTTCATTAATTCTTAAAGTTATAATTTTTACGCGCTGCAAATAATCAAAATCATCAAGTACTAAAATCTTATCAAACGATGCTGTATCAAATTTATAAACATACTCAGAAATAAAATAGCTCTTGTACGCTTCAGCTAATTTTTGCACAAGGTTTCTTAAATCTGTATCTGATATAGTTTCGTCGAAATCATCGTATAACTTGATTGTGTATGCAGTTGGATAATAATCATTTATAGATACGGTGCGGCTTTCGGAGAAATCGTAAAGTGAGTTGAAACCTTTAATAAGGCTTATAACATCATGAGGATATAAACCATTTATCTCTATGCTTGAGATTATCTGTTCCGGCGTATATTTACTTGAAAGCCCGGCCTCACTAAGGAATTGGGAGATAAAATCATTTTCCTTTATCTCCTCCATAGAAAAATGATCTTTTGTGGGTGTCAGGCTGTATGCAGCTCCTTCATAAGCAAACTCAATGTTTATGGAAGCTGATCTCTGCGCCTTTTCTGTGCCAAAAAACTTTATGCTTGCTATTATTATACCTACAACAACTGCAATGGCAAGAAGACATATATAGTATTTGAATGCTTTGGGCAGCGTACCTTTTTTCTCGTTTCTCATGTCCGATACCTTTTCTTTCTTTGATTTTGTGCTCATGATTACCTCTTTGCAACTTGAAGATCTTTTTCCTGAGGAGAACTTCTTTTCATTTCTTCAATGAGACCGTCCATACCCCATATAAAGATAGCAAGGATAAGTCCTGCAACCATTCCTATTAAAATCTTCTTTATATTTGATGCTGTGAAAATTGAATTCGATACGAGTTGTGCTCCTATGTAATCCATGTAAAAGGTTTTATATGAACTGCTTTCCAAAATTTCTTCTGATTGTTCTCTTATGAGATTGTACATTATGGTGCAGATATTCTCCAAATTTTGTAATCCAGTTTTGATATATTCATGATTCGTAGATAAAAGTTTGTTGGAGTCGAATCCTGATATTTTGTAGTTCAGATTCTCAATTTGTTCTCCGAGTTCTGCTTTGCTTTGGTATAACTGAGTTTGGTTCATTATGAGCGTATTGTAATAATCCGTAACCGATGAACTGATAGTGTTCGTTTTTTCATCAGCGGAGTTTATTGCAATATTGTCATTTTTATACATTGAAAGAAGCCTTTCATTATCTGTGATTGTCGAAATAATGGAGTTATATCTTCTTTCAAGGTTTGTCAGATTGTATTTATATTTTGTGATAGTTGACAAATCGCCTTTTGTAATATTTTCTGCAAAGATGAACGAATAAAAATAATCAACTGATATATCTTTAATCAGTTTTAAACAATTATTCATATCTATAAATGAAAGTCCTGTTCTATTTGATCTGTAAGTAAGATAGTCGCCTTTGTTTTTATCAGTGCAAAAACTTGACAGAGTTTTGAAAAGAGACTCAATTTCATCAAGACGCTCTATATAATCGAGGTTTGAATTCCTTATACTGTCCAGATTGCTGTCTGGAAGTTTCAGGAATCCATATGTTGTGTAAAAATATTCATTGTATGTGGTTATGATGTTGTTTAGAAGGGTTGCCAGCTCATTGTCGCTTAGGTATATTTTCTTTTTGCTGTTGGAACCGAGTCCGAATCCGTTTGCGAGTGTAATTACATATTTTCCGTCGTATTTGTAGTTCATATTGAGGACTTGTGAAAAATCTTTGCTGTCTTTGCTTGTTTCCGTGACTTTCTGAAGAACTTCCAAGTTCTGCTTTGTCGATTCATTAAACAGCCTTTCAACAGAAAGATTTTGTTCTATGGAACCTATCGTGATTGATTTTGAGAGTTTCGTATTGCTAAGGGCTTTTTGCAGTATATAGGAAGATGAAATATATCTGATGTTCAAAGGCGATCCGTCCGGAGCCTTGTCGTCTTTAGCTCCTGGGTACCGGAATGAGATTAAAGCGGAGATGTTTTTTGTTTCTTTGCCCATTTCCACCATAATCATTGGAACTGCAATTCCTATGAGCATAAACAGGATGATTATCCATGCATAGATATGGAGTTTTTTGCCCATGTTGGAAAAAACTCTAATTAAATCAAGTTCTCCGTAAGTTTCTTCCGTTTCCCGTTTGACGAAAACCTCGACTTTCTGATTTTTATCTGGTTCAGGAAGAATCGTTTTATCAATTTCAGTCATGTTTGCCTCTGTGTTGAAAGTCTTGCCTGCCTGAATAATCGGTTGTCTATAAAACTGTACGTTATTATGCGATTGTGCAGACAATTTTTTATACAGTATCATACTTTATTGATTTTGGGAAGTTATCGTATTGTGCTGTTGTCAGAAATACGTTTTTTCTGGTAAAATCAATAGATATGTCAGAATTACTTGCCCCTGCCGGGAATATTGAGGCACTGGACGCTGCGTTCGGCGAAGGTGCTGACGCAGTTTACATGGGATTGAAAAGTTTCAATGCCCGTATGCGTTCTTCAAATTTTGCTTGGAATCAGTTTGAGGCGGCGGTTAATGCCGCGCACAAACGCGGAAAAAAAATATATGTCACTGTGAACACTGTCGCTGAGGAGGCAGAGACGGAGCGTCTTTACCGCTTCCTTGCATACTTGGACAGTGTTGGACCGGACGGCCTTATTGTGCAGGATTTCGGCGTTGTGCGCATGGTTCAGGAGTTCTTTCCGAAACTTGAGCTTCATGCGTCCACCCAGATGAACTGCGCAAGTGCCGCCGCCGTGAATCTGTTGAGCCGCGAGGGGTTTAAGCGCGTCGTGCTTGCCCGTGAGCTTTCTTTGGAAGAGATAAAAGCCGTAAAAGCCGCGTCATCAGCGGAGCTTGAAGTTTTTGTTCACGGCGCGCTGTGCGTAAGCGAGTCGGGATTGTGCCTTTTTTCAAGTTACTTGGGCGGAAAGTCCGCGAACAGGGGCATGTGTACGCAGGCGTGTCGCCGCCTTTACAATGCTGATGCCGACGGTGCAGAAAGAACAGGCTATTTCTTTTCTCCGCACGATTTGCAGCTTATAGACCGTATTCCGGATCTTATGCAGGCAGGTGTTGAGTCATTTAAAATTGAAGGCCGCATGAAAAGCGCGGAGTATGTTGGAAGCGTCACGGCTGCGTACCGCTACGTCATGGACAACTGGGAAAAAGACAAAAAAGGCGCAATCGCGACAGGCAAGCGTATGCTCGCCACGGATTTCGCGCGCGCTAAAACACGCTACTGGTACGACTCCAGCAATGCCGAGAACTTCCTTAATCCTGATCAGGCAGGCGGAACTGGTATTTACCTTGGCACGATACAAAACCTTCGAAAAGAAGAAGTAAATGTTAGAAACGGCGACAAAATTGAGCCAGAAAAGCTGACTTTCGCAGATATCCGTGGCGGAACTTATGATCCGGACATTGGTGATTCAATCCGTCTTCACCGTAAGGACGACACAGGACGCGAGAGCCACAAAATAAAACATGTGAAAACTGTTGACGGTGTTCGCTGGATAGACGTTCCCGCCGGATTCTCGCAAGGTGACCCTGTTTATCTGCTTCAGACAAAATCAATGTCAAAGCGGTATCAGCGCGTTCTTCCGTCGGATCTTTCTCCGTTCAGAAAGCAGCCGGGCGCGCAGCTTCTGCCGGTGCTCGACCTTACTGCGGTTCCGAAAACTGGCATTGAAGGCTTTCCGGACGGAATATACGTGCAGGTTTCAACTCTTAAAGATATGTTCACGATTCTCGGCGAGCGCCAAATCCGCGTGATTCTGGAGCTTAACTCCGAAACGACATACGATTTGGTAGAGAAAAAAGCGACGCTTCCATACTCCAAAAAGCAGGTTTTCATATCGCTTGACCCGTACTGCCCGGCAGATGCTGAGGAGAAACTTGCCCAAACTTTGGACACTCTTATTGCCGACGGATTCCGTCAGTTTGTTGTGAACAATCCGGCTCACATCAACATGCTTCGCGGCAAAAAAGTCGTTATGCTCGGCGGACCGTATCTTTACACATTCAACAGATGGGCAGCTTCGTGGCTTGAGAATCAGGATATTGACTGCTTCATCACTCCGATTGAGAATTCGCGGAAAAATCTTGAGGCAACTTTTGAGCCGAAATTGCGCCGCAAAGTTATGATAACTCTTTTCGCATATCCGGCTCTTTTCCGTATGCGCTTCAAACTGCCGGAATCCTACGATTTCACTTATTTTACGGACAAAGAGGGCACTGTATTCAAGACGCTTTCAACGCCGGCGGACGGTTCTTTCGTTATGCCGGAGAAGCCTTTCTCGATAATCGACAACAAAGCCCGGCTTGAAAAAGAAGGTTTCACGCACTTCCTCATTGATTTTTCTAGAACGCAAGTCCGCAAACAGGACTTAAAATTTATAATGCGGGCTTTGTTCAAGGGCGATGTTCTGCCGGATTCTGACAGATTCAACTGGAAAGACGGTTTTTATTCTCCGGAGAAAATAGAGGCGTACAGAGCAGCTGCCGAGCGTAACGAAAATACTGCAGCATCCTCGTCCAGAAACGGCAACAGAACTAAAGGCAGGGGAAACTCAGGACGCAATGGTTCGCCAAGACAGAAAAACATGAGGGATAAACGAACACTTCATTGAGCTTTACTTGGTGAGAATAAAGACGCAGCGTATTTTATGCCGTATATTAATATGAAATGCGCTGCGTCTGAAACAATTCTTTTAGGAGAAAGTTCACAAAATCGATGAACTTTTTAATTGACAAAATCCTGTTAAAATACTACTGCTGCCTCCTTTTCTACCGCTGATTCGATATCAGTTTCCTGTGGTTCTTGGAATATTCCCGAATTATTGAGATCTGCTTCTGTCTCATCATTTTCTGCCGGCTTTTCTTCTTTTTGGAATAGTGGTTTGAATTCCAAATGCTCCGCTATGATAGTTACTTTTGAGTGATTTTTTCCGGCAGCATCAGTCCATCTTCCTTGTTTGAGACGCCCTACAACCCTTATACCACGTCCTTTTAGACATTGCTGGCTGCTTAGAATGGCAAGCTGTCCCCACGCTTCCACCTCAAAAAACGAGACTTCCTTGTCGAAAGCTCCTGACTCAGAACGAAAACTTCTGTTCGATGCGATTGAAAAATTACATACAGAAGTTCCTTTAGGCGTTTCCCGGAGGTCAGGCATTTTCACGACATTTCCTTCCAACAGGATTGAATTCAATGGATTCATTTTCTACGCGCTCCTGATTAATAAAAATCTGTACCGATATCTCTGAAAACTAGTTTTTCAGAGACTCCATCAATTTGGTGTACATATAGTTATTTGATTTTTTGAACGCAAAAAATGATGTTTTAATAGAAAAAAAACACAAAAAAATCAAAAACAAACGATAAAAAAATTAAACGTGGAGATATTAGAGATAATCGTGCTAGTTGTCACGGGAGAGAAAAGCAAAAAATTTAAAGATATTGCAGATTTATGCAAATTACCAAAGAGTATCCAAGGAATAAACTTCGTTGTTCGATAATCTTTTATCCGAGGTTTTTGACAATCTTTATGATGTAAAGCTGTATGTACATCGTAAGCTCTTCCTGATCTTTAATCCTTTGCAGAGAAGGTGTTTTGGCAAGCGTTTCTGCAAGGCCACGGACTCTTTCTTCGGTAAAGCTGCTTCCTTGCATGGTCCGTATTGTCTTTCGCATGTAATCGCGGATAAGCGAGTTTACGTCCTCGGTAAGATCAGCAGCAAGTTTTTTGTTTATGAGCATATTCCACTGGTGTTCGTATGAATGGAGCTCTCTGTCGAGAGTGGAACCTTGTGGAATCATTTTATCTTCCAATGATTTTGCTGCGTTTATCAAATCTTTCTTTCTGTCACCGCTCTTTTGCGGAGTTTTGAAAGTCTGGTTTTCCTCGTCGCTGTTTCTTGTGTCTCTTGAAGCTCTTTTTCTTTCTGCCTGACGCTTTGCTTTTTCTTTTTTTGACGGACGCATGAACAAAGCTACGAGCCAAGATAAAATCGGAGTCGTATACCAGAAAGGCAGCAAAATACGGGCGTCTGTAGAAATCTCGTGGCGTGAAAGTAAAAGAAGTTCGCTATATGGTTTCAGTTTGCCGTTCTCGAAAAGCGAAATCTTTTCAGCAGCTGGATCATGAGCCATTCTCGCCTCATAATGAACCAGAGAAAGGAAGTTGGAGTTCAAAAGAGCAAACAAAATCGGGGATATCGTCTTTACTTCCTGCTCCAGCTTAAGCTCGAACGCTTCTTGGTTCGACATTTCTTGGACAGTCTCGAATCCCTGGTAAATCTCGTACCATTCTTTTGTCAGCTTGTCTTTAAGAGTTTCTCGTGCATCGCTGCAAAGCCTTACTATAAGCTGGAGAACTTTTGCTTTCTCAATGTAGAGTCTTTGCTCATTTGCATAAGCTTTGAATGTCAGCAGTTCGGGAAGCTCGTTCGATTCGCTTTTTGTAGTTTTTTCCTTAAGATAATTGTTAAGGTCCTCTTCTGAATATTGTCCGATAAGGGGAACGCCTTTAGTGTCGGTGAATTTCAAAATCGTACCGTGGTCAAAATAATACGGTGGCTTGGAAAGATGATTTTCCAGCATTTTGAGGGCTGCCTGGCGCTGGGCATTCTGCTGCGATTTATTTTTAAAATATGAAATTGCAATTTCTGTTATTATAACACTTTGTAAAATAGCGATGTCTTCTGCCGTGTAATCCTTTACTTTCTCGTAGTCCTGCCGTATAAAAAAGCACAGCTGGCTCCAGAAATAGAACGCATCGCCAGAAGTTTTTAGAGTTTCCAGAGCATCAACTGGTTTCGTTATGAACTGGGTGAAAAAATTCTTTACGGAGATTTCTTTTCCTGCATTGGAAATTTTCAGTTTTTTAAGGAAATAGTCATGATATTCGTCTTTGTGAAGCATCTGACGGATTTTGTTCATACTTATATCGAGCAGAAGATTCACGGAAATTGATGATGGAAAAAGAATTACGGGCATTTCTCTTGGCATTACAAGCCCAAAGAGTGTCTCTGAGTCGAACGTATTCTTTCCTTCGAAAAGAGGTGTTAAAAACTCTGCCGCAGCTTGTTTTTGGATAACTTCCTGTGGAATCTTTTTTGAAAGATCGGTGGAAAGCGGGAAAGGAATAGTTGGATTGTTGGCGATTTCCTTATATTTTGCGGCTAGCTTGTCTACAATAAAAGGAACGACAAAAATCACCTCATTGCCGGCTTTGTCTACAGTGGATGCAATTTTATGAGATGATGCAAGTAGCGTAATTTCGTTTATAAGCGGATCGGTTGACTGCCCCATGAAGGGTATAAGCTCGGTATTTTCATTTGCATGTTTTTGCGCATATCTGCGTATATAATCCTGAAAGTCATTCAGTTGGATTATGGCGGAATTCTGATGGGTAGCGAATGATTTTAAAAGAGTATAAATGCTTGTTTCTGTAGACATATCTATATATTATATTCTAAATAGCCTTTATTTCAAGGGTGTAGGGGAATATTATGCGTGATGCAGATAAGCGTTACCTGGTGTTCCTGTGGCTTTGATTTTTATTGACTTATTGCGTGAGTATGGAATAGAATCTGTCTATGCTCTCAAAGCGAATGAATGACCTTAAGCCCTACAAGCCGGGCGAGCAGCCGTCTGACCGCGTTTACGTCAAACTGAACGCGAACGAGAATCCTTATCCGCCGTCACCGGAATGTGCGGTGCGGGTAGCCCGGTTTGTCGCAGACGACTTGCGGAAAATGGCTCTTTATCCTGATCCGGATGCGACGGAACTTAGAAAAGTGATTGCCGCGCATCTTAACGAAACCGGCGGTGTGCTCGCTAATGACGATGCCGCTAAGAAACTCGGTTTTGAAATTACTCCGGAAATGATTTTTTGTGGAAACGGTTCCGACGAGGTGCTGTCTTTTGTTTTCTACGCTTTTTTTGACAGCGATGCTCCTGTTGTTGTGCCGGAGTTTTCCTACAGCTTTTATCCCGTTTATGCGGGCTATTACGATATTCCGCTTTTAAAAGTGCCGCTTGCTGCCGATTTTTCTGTAGATGCGGACGCGATGGTTGCGGCATCTGCCGGGGCTTCTGGGCTTATTTTTGCCAACCCGAACGCACCGACTGGAATTGCGCTTTCTTGCGACACGATACGGAAAATGCTTTTGGCGTATCCGCGCGATAAGGTTTTTGTTGTTGACGAGGCGTATGCCGATTTTGGAACGGAATCTGTTCTGCCGCTTCTGGCTGAGTTCCCGAACCTTGTTGTGGTGCGGACGTTCTCTAAATCGCTGGCGTTCGCCGGTATGCGCATGGGATATGTCGTTGCGTCGCCTGAGCTTCGGAATGCGGTTACGACGGTAAAGAACTCGTTCAATCATTTTCCGGCTGACAATCTTTGCCAGGAAGCGGCTAAGGCTGCGGCGGCGGACTGCGCGTACTACCGCAAGATAACGAAGCAGATTGTCGAGGATAGAGATCAGTTCAGAAACGAGCTTATTGAGGCCGGGTACGAGGTTCTGCCGTCTGCGACGAACTTTGTGTTCGTGCGTCATAAGTCGCTTTCGGGGAAGCAGGTTTACGAGCTTGTGAAAAAGGCAGGAATCCTTATCCGCCATTTTGATATTCCGGGCGTTGAGGATTTTGTGCGTATAACGATAGGAACAGCGGAGCAGATGAAACAGCTTGCTGCTGTTATGAAAAATCTTTAGGGACGGATGTTTGTCGCGCTTAGCATTTTTTGGAGGATTTATGAGATTTTTAGTTTTATCAGACATACACGGAGATACCGGTTACATAGAGATGCTTGACGAGGAGTTCGCTGCTGCCGATGCTGTTATTTTTATAGGTGATTTCGCGCGGTTCGAGGCTCCTGAAACGGGGCTTCCGATACTGAACACGCTCGTTAAAAAGCACGATGATATTTTTGCGGTTATCGGTAACTGCGACGAGCCGGAGTTCTTGGAAGAGCTTGAAAAGCTCGACATTTCGGTGCAGGGAGACGTGATTTTCCGCGACGGTCTTGCGTTCGCTGGTTCCGGCGGTGCTCTTAAGTTCACCGGAACGACTCCGAACGAGCGCACAGACGATGAGCTTATCTCTGATCTTTCGATTGTCGCCGAGCAGGAAAGCGAAGAAGGCTACGGTGAGAAAGAGTGGAACAATCTTATTCTGATAACGCATCAGCCGCCTTATGATACAGGAATGGACAAAATCACCGCCGGAATAAGCAC
>JAIKVO010000061.1 GCA_024685655.1 Treponemataceae bacterium | reverse complement strand
ATGAAACTTGAATAACAATATATTTATCATCTACAGGAATATTATCATCCTTAAACAACTATGATGATACTGACTATAGCGCATTCTGGCGCAGGAGGCACAAATGAGGTTTAGCTTAAAATTCAAGATAATTGTTTTTGTAGTTATTTTGGTAAACCTTGCTGTTATTGCAATTGGTCTGTTCGCAAGAAGAGAATTGGCCCTTTCCATCGACAGAGACACTCAGCAGATTATGGAGCTGAATGTTCAGAACTCTGTACAAATTCTTAGAGACGTGAACAAAAAAGAATTCTACATGCTTGAATCGTTGGCAAATCTTCCTTTTGTCCGTGATGAATCTGTTGCTTTGGAAGACAAAGTGGCACAATTAGCTGCTATTGCACAGGCGGATCCGGTTCATTATGAGAATGTTGCGTTTTATAGTGAAGAAGGTATATGTATCAGACCGGACGGTGTATATGTAGATGTTCATGACGTTGAATTCTTTATAGAGACCCTTTCTGGAAAGCACTTTATTATTGACCCTCTCCCAAAGAGCTTTATGATTGAGGGTGAATCCGATGATACAATTATGTTCTATTGTATCCCTGTTTATAGCAACACAAACCCTTCAAAAGCAATCGGAATCATATCTACGATGGTCAACGGTGCTGATGTTTACAATCTTTCTGAATCAATTCTTATTGGAGAAAAATCACATCCGCTGCTTATTTCCACATTATCGGGAATGCCGATTGGCCCAACGACTTATGACGGCATGACTGTGGAAGATATTACCGCTATGCAGGAAAACGGTGGTGCGGTTGAAGAGGATGACGGTACTCCGAAAACTCCTTGGGATATGATGATGGATGATGTTATTGCAGGAAATTCCGGTTATGACATTCTTGTTGATCCTCTTTCAAATGAGAAGAAAGTTGTCGCGTATGCGCCTGTAGGTGACGTAAGCGGTTGGTCTGTTGTATGTGCTGTTCCTTATGATGAGTATTACAGCAGTCTTTCCAAGGTTACTCAGGTTATAGTAATTTCAATCATAGTTGCTGCAGCTATAGTAATTATAGGCAGTTTGATTCTTGTCTCAATTCTTATCAAACCGCTTAGTTTCGTTAAGACGACAATCAATGATATTTCAACAGGTGATGCAGACCTTACAAAGCGTATCGATATTAACTTGAATGATGAGATTGGTGATGTTGTTACCGGATTCAATAAATTCACTGAAAAACTTCAGGCTATTATCGGGCAGGTTAAAAAATCTCGTGATACACTTGGAAATGCAGGCGAGGCTCTTGATTCTTCAACCCAGAATACTGCTACTTCTATTGATGAGATTCTTACAAGCATCGATTCTGTCCATAACCAGATTGATAATCAGTCCAAATCAGTTCAGCAGACTGCCGGAGCCGTAAATGAGATTGCAAGTAATATTGAGTCTTTGGGACGCATGATCGAGAAGCAATCAATGCAAGTTTCCGATGCATCTTCTGCAATTGAGGAGATGATTGGAAACATCAAGTCTGTAAACAATTCTATGGAGAAAATGTCTGACTCCTTTGACGGTCTTGCGGATTCAGCACAGACTGGTATCCAGATGCAGTTGAACGTCAACGAGATTATTGAGGACATTAAGAACCAGAGTGAAACACTGCAGGACGCAAACTCAGCTATTGCAGCAATTGCAGAACAGACGAACCTTCTTGCAATGAACGCAGCTATTGAGGCTGCTCATGCAGGAGACGCAGGAAAGGGATTCTCTGTTGTTGCCGATGAAATCCGTAAGCTTTCTGAAACTTCTTCTGAGCAGTCAAGGACAATCGGTAATCAGCTGAACAGCATAAAAGAGTCAATTGACCATGTAGTTTCTGCTTCGGAAGAATCAAACAAGGCTTTCCAGTCTGTTACGAGCAAAATTACTGATACAGAGCAGCTCGTACATCAGATTCAGGCCGCCATGGAAGAGCAGAATACTGGTTCTATGCAGATTTCAAATGCTCTTCATGCTATGAACGATTCTTCAATTGAAGTAAAGACAGCCAGCGTTGAGATGTCACAAGGAAACAAGGCAATTCTGGAAGAAGTTCGCAACTTGCAGGATGCAACTGGTATTATGCAGACCAGCGTTGAAGAAATGACTTTTGGCGCCAAGAAGATAAAAGACACAGGTCTTGCTCTCCGCGAGATTTCTGAAAAGATGAAATCATCAATTGAAGAGATTGGCGGACAGATTGACAAGTTCAAAGTCTAAACTTTAACACTTTCACTAAAGTAATACCCCCGATATGAATGTCGGGGGTATTGTTTGAAATTTAAAAACATCAGTAAAAACTCCAAAAAAAATTGCCTATTTCTATAAGTGGCAATAAAATTAAATTCAGATTGTTACTAACTTTGTTGAGCATCCTTTTTAGAGAGTCAAAGGAGAAAGATTAAAGTGAGTTCCAAACTTAAGAAAACCAGCATAGTTCTTGTAATTGTATGTATAGTCGGGCTTGTGTTGCTTTCAGGACTTATACACAAAATTGCTCGTAACCGTTTCCGAGAGGAAGCTTACACAGACATGGAGATGGTTGCGCGTATAAAGAGCGCAAGTTTTGAAACTTCCATGAATGAGCAGCTGACCCTCGTTCTTCAAATGATGAAAATGCCTTCAATAAAGGCTTATCTTATTAATCCTGATGACGAATCTATTCGTGAAACTGCATTTAGAGATCTTGAGACTTTCAAAGATTCGTTCAAATCAAAATCGATTTTTTGGGTTTCAGACACGAATCATGAATTCTGGAGCGACATGGAATTCGGTTATATCGTCAATCCCGACAATCCTGATGAATATTGGTACAACATGACGATGTACGAAACGGATGTGTACAATTTCAACATAAACTATAATCCATCGCTCAAGCAGACGAACCTTTGGGTGAATGCTGTCGTAAAAGACAATGGAAAGCCTATCGGTGTAATTGGAACTGGTATTCCGCTTACAGATATGATAAACGAGATGTATGAAGGTCTTGATTCAAGAATTACGATGTATCTGTTTAATGACGGAATGGAAGTAACAGGTGCGCTTGACGATTCAATCGTAGAGAAAAAACAGCACATTCAGGACATTCTTCCACAAATTACTTCTATAAATAGTATTCCTAAGGATATTACCTTTGAGACGATAAAGCACACAGAATATTTGCTTGCACCAATGTCTCTTGTAGGCTGGCACATGGTACTGTACAAAGAATATACGGCTAAGGATTTCTTTGAATACGGTCTTGTCGCAATAGTTTCGGGAATTATTGCGGCCATCATCGTAATTGTCCTTGCAGTTCAGATTGTCACGATGGTAAACCAGCTTACAGTTCTGAACGAAGCCGTAAAGGATTTAAGCTCTGGAAACGCCGACCTTACTAAGCGTGTAACCCTTAAAGGGCGTTCTCTTTTCCGTGTTTTTGGTAATCTTGTTGAGAACGAGAATAAATTTATAGAGAAACTTCAAGGAATAATCGGGAACCTTAAGGTCTCTGAAGAGAACTTAAGTTCCGTCGGAACAAGCATGTCTGACAGTACGCAGAACACGGCCAACGCAATAAGCCAGATTATAGCGCATATAGATTCTGTGCATGGCAAAATCACTCAGCAGAGCGAGAACGTGCAGGAAACTGCAGATGCAGTGAATGAGATTTCGGCTAACATAGATTCTTTGGAGAGGATGATAAGGCAGCAGGCTGACGGTGTTACGCAGGCTTCTTCAGCAGTTGAGCAGATGATAGGCAACATCCATTCTGTAAACGCCTCCGTGGACAAAATGGCGTCGTCGTTCGCACAGCTTGAGCAGCAGTCTCAGTCTGGACGGCAGAAACAGGCAGCCGTAAACGAAAAGATTCTTCAGATTGAAGACAAGTCAAAGATGCTTCAAGAAGCTAACCAGGCCATTGCGAACATAGCGAGCCAGACGAACCTTCTTGCTATGAACGCCGCTATTGAGGCGGCTCATGCTGGCGAGGCTGGAAAAGGTTTCGCAGTTGTTGCGGACGAAATTCGTAAGCTTTCGGAAACATCCACGGCGCAGTCAAAGACAATCGGTGAGCAGCTTAAGAGCATACAGACTTCTATTATAGAAGTTGTTTCTGGTTCTCAGGAGTCGAGCAAGGCGTTCACAAGCGTTTCTGGCGAGATTGACAAGACGAACCAGATTGTTAATGAGATTAAGGTTGCCATGACTGAGCAGAACGAAGGTTCCAAGCAGGTTATTGAAACTTTGCGTGTCATGAACAGGAGTACGTCAGAGGTAAGCAGCTCCGCGCAGGAAATGATCGAGGGCAACAAGCTCATTTTCAAAAACATCGCGGATTTGCAGGATTCTTCCAGTGTAATGAAGACCCGTATGGACGAGATGGCTTCGGACGCGAAAAAGATAAACGAAAGCGGCTCCGAGCTTTCCGAGATTTCGGACAAGATGAAAGACTCCATTCACGAAATCGGCGGCCAAATAAACCAGTTCACGGTATAGTTTTTTTGCCGCGTCATTGGCAGCACATACCGCTTGAAATGACGCGGATAATCTTGTAGCATCGACCGTATGCAGAAAAGAATAATAACGCTTGCCGCCGCCTCAGGGCTGATACTCGTCACGATAATCTGGGGCGCGGCTTTCGCCGTCGTAAAAAACTCTCTCGACTACGTTCCACCCATCTATATGATGGCGTTCCGCTTTACAATCGCCGGCATAGTGATGTCGCTCGTGTTCATAAAAAAACTTCTCCGCATGAAAAAAGAGGAGCTTATACACGGCGTTGGAATAGGCGTGTTTCTTTTCCTTGCATACGCGTTCCAAACGATAGGCTGCAACTACACCACGGCGGGCAAAAACGCGTTCCTCACGACCGTTTACGTGATTCTTGTGCCGTTCCTGAACTGGGTTCTTATAAAACGCCGCCCGGATATTTTCTGTGTAATAGCCGCCTTGCTTTCTATAACCGGAATAGGCCTTTTGTCGCTCGAAGGCGACTTCTCCATGAACAAAGGCGACGTTCTGACGCTTGTTTGCGGCTTCTGCTACGCCTTGCAGATAATCTTCATTGCGCAGTGGTCGCAGAACGATGATCCGGTGCTTCTCGCCATAATCCAGATTATCGTAGCTGCCGTTCTTTCATGGATAACGGCTCCGTTCATCGACGGCGGCATGAACTGGCACGTGCTTGCGAACAAAAGTGTCATCCTCAGCATGATGTATCTGGGGCTTTTAAGCACGATGGTCGCTTTTGCGCTTCAGACAATCTGCCAAAAATACCTTGCGCCGTCACTCGCGGCTTTGCTAATGTCTTTCGAGGCTGTTTTCGGCGCACTTTCGGGCGTAATCTTTCTTGGCGAAGTTATTCCTCTCCGCGGCATAATCGGCTGTGTGCTGATGTTCAGCGCAATCGTCATAAGCGAAACAAAGCTGTCGTTCCTGTTCAAAAGCCGCCGGAAATAATAATGGATTCAGGCAGGGGAGAGCAAAACCCCTGCGCGGTTTTTCCCATCCCCCGCACCCCTTTCCTTTTCTGTATAAACACCAATTTTTTCTTGTCGCTTTTTTTACTTCCCGGAAAACGCCACTATATTATTAACCGCTGTGACGCTGTTGCGAATGCATGTTTGACGTACGGCTCGCAGGGGAGGAAAAATCATTATGAATGAAAAAGAGCTTCAGGTGATGAAATGCCAGCTTGCGCAGATGGAAGATATAAAAAAACGCTCGCCAGAAAAGATTGCCGGTGGATATGTCGGCGCTGGTTTTGGCGGTGATTTTAACGGAATAAATGTGCCGCCCACTTTTATGCAAGGCAGGCTTCCGAATGGAGTTTCTCCTATGCAGGCATTCGAGCAAGTTATGGCTTTTATGAGGGAAACAATTGCTCAGGCAGAGCGTGAGCAGAAAACCAAATGCATTGCCAGTTCAGACTCGCTTGTTCGGAGAATCAGATAGTGAACAGGTTTTGGACTTACAATCCGGCTAAAAACGTCTATATGAGAAGCAAATCGGAACCGCTTTCTGCATTCCCGACCATTATAGACACAGTGGATATGCAGGTTTGGTGCCGCAGTTGCCGCAGATGGGAGAATATCGTAGCTTTCTCGCAGAATGTGCTGAAATCGGCATGCGGAAAGCTTTATACAGGGCCATTCTGCAGGGATAAAAGCATTTTTACTTATGGATACGATGTTATGAAGCACGGAGGCGTTTTTCATATCAAGTTCCACTCACAAAAAGTTGCGACAGATTACCGCCGTCTTGTTGGGAATCAGTATGATCTTGATCTGATAAAAAAGCGTCTTTTCAAGAATGGCAAAGAGACTTTCGAACGCAAGGAAATAAGCGAACCTCTCTGTGATGATATTACGTCGCAGATTATGGATGAGATTGGCTACGGCTATAAAAACACACTTGGCATAAAACCTACGGTATCTTCTTCGCTGAAAGGCTTCCAGCTTATCCTGGGGTATATTCTGTGCCCGTTCAACGTGAATTTCTTCGTTATTTCAAGGCACTGGGGCTTGAACCCATACGACGCGGATTTTACATCGCTTTCATCCGGTGATACTCCTGATGCCGAGAACGAGATGTTCGAAAGTTTGGGGCTTCGACCGACAAAAAGCCTTAGAAAGATGTATCAGAAGCTTCCGCAGGGGCTTATAGGCTATGTCGCCGCAAAAGATTTGGGGTTCACTGACGTAAACATTTTGATTAAAAGTGCGACTCTTAAATGGTATACGTTTTTCCAATCGCATTTAATTTCATTCGCGGATGGTAGTGTTCATTACAATA
>JAIKVO010000017.1 GCA_024685655.1 Treponemataceae bacterium | reverse complement strand
CTTTTGGAATATAAGTATGGACAGACTGAGAATATTCAGGAACGGCTTCAAAGACTTGAACAGAATAAAAGATCCATCGCGCGAATCTTTGGATTGGGAAAATCGTCTAAAAACAAACCTGGACCGCTTTTGGAGCATTCTAGACAATTATACGATCAAATAACTGAAACTTTGAAAGAAGCAAATATCATTGACGATGATGATATGGACTGAGATTTTTATAGCATGAAGACAATACTTCTTACAGTTTCATACGATGGTACCGATTTCTGCGGATGGCAGCGGCAGGGAGATTGCCTTACGGGGCATGTCCGCACTGTTCAGGAAGAGTTGGAAAAAGTGCTTGCCGTCGTTCTTAAAAAAAATGTCACTGCATGCGGATCCGGCAGAACAGATTCCGGTGTTCATGCTATGGCGCAGGCTGTCACTTTTGTGTCTCCTATTGATTCAATTCCAGTAGAAAAATATATACCTGCTTTGAACAGCCTTCTTCCGCACGATATCCGCGTAATGAGCGCGAAACAAGTTGATGATGATTTTCATGCACGTTTCAGTGCTACAAGCCGCTCATACAGATATTTCATCCACTGCGGCAAAACTCCGCCAGCAAGCGAGATGCGTTTTGTATGGCCTATTTTTCGTTACCCTGATGTAGATAAACTTAACAGAATGTGTGAGTGCTTGCGCGGTGAGATAGACTGCACTACATTTTCTGCGGCAGGTGATTTAAGCCCTTCAAAATGCCGTTATTTGGAATACGCGCGTTTTTTCATGGAAGGTGAGAAACTTGTGTTCGAGATAGCCGCAAACGCATTTTTGTGGCGAATGGTCCGCTCAATTACAGGAACGCTTATTCAAGCCGAGCAGAAAAAAATGCCGGATAACTATATTGCCGAAATTCTTGCCGCGAAAAACCGGAAACTCGCAGGACCAACCGCACCGCCAACAGGGCTTTTCTTGTGGAGCGTGTCATTCGATGGAATCCGCAGGGGACCTGCCTCAGCAGCACTATAAAAGCGAAACAGGATCCACGTCTATTTCTGTATAAACCCCGGACGGATTTTTATAATTGCTGATGAATTCATGAACAATTTTTTGGAGCGGCTGCATCGATTCAGAGCGCAAAAGGAGCTGCCTCCTGTAATTTGCGGAAATCATGCCAAGCGGGCATTCTGCTGGACCGAGTATTTCAACGGGCGGCAGACTGTTTTTGTGGTTTTCATATATTTGGTACAGTATTTTTGCGGCGCTTTCTGACGAGTTTATCGCGCATTCGTTGTCAGCAGAACGGAACACAAGCCGCAAAAGACGAGAATATGGCGGAAAACCTGTCATCTGGCGAATTTCAAGTTCCTGTCTGTAAAATCCTTCAATATCGTTGTTACAAGCATAAGAGACTGCGGGCGTTCCTGGACTGTATGTCTGCACAAGGACTTTTCCATCAGGGAAAAAACGCCCGGCTCTTCCTGCAACTTGAACAATAAGTGAGAAAGTTCTTTCTGCCGCCCTAAAATCGGGCATATGTAAGCCTGAATCGGCAAGTATGACACCCACGAGTTTCAGCCCGGTGAAATTAAGACCTTTTGCAACCATCTGCGTACCGAGAAGAATATCAGTTTTTCCCGTCCTGAATGCTTCAAGCTTTTCTTGAAGAACTCCCTTTTTAGAAACTGTGTCCGTATCAATTCTGTCTATCGTGCATTCTGGAAATTTCGACCTGACTTCTGCCTCTATGAATTCAGTTCCGAAACCGTTGTAACCTATATCAAGTGAATTGCATTCGGGACAGGCTGCTGGTGTCGGCACTGACCAGCCGCAGTAATGGCAGATTAGCCTTCCGATGTTTTTGTGATATGTAAGAGAAACAGAACAATTTTTGCACTTGAGCTCGAATCCGCAAGTGTTGCATCTGAAAAAGTGTGTGAATCCACGCCTGTTCAAAAATAAAATAGTCTGCCTTTTTTTGCTGTGTGTTTCACGAATTTCATCCGCAAGGCGTGGCGAGATGCAGCCTGCCATTGAGGCGATTGAAGTTGTATTCGGATTTTTGCTGTTGAACGAAGATGGATTATTCAGATCGATTATTTCTATATCCGGTTCCTTTCCACCAGCAAGCCTTTTTGTGAGCACATGCTTTACGATTGTTCCGTCTTCCATCAGTTTCCATGCTTCGGAAGATGGGGTTGCGCTTCCCATTATAACAGGGAATTTTCCCTGCATAGCCCGGTACATTGCAACTTGGCGGGCATGGTATCTTGGCGTATTGTCTGATTTATACGAGTTGTCGTGTTCCTCGTCTATGATTATTAGTCCTAAATCAGGAACCGGTGCGAAAATCGCGCTTCTTGCGCCAACAATTACGCGTGCTTCTTTTTTGAGTATGCGTTTCCATTCCGCAAGTTTCTGGCTGCCGGTAAGCCCTGAATGTATGACAGCCGCAGTTTTGCCGAAGCGTGCTGCTACAGTCTCGACAACTTGCGACGTTAATGCTATCTCCGGGACAAGATAAATTACACCTCTTCCTTGTGAAAGAATCTTTTCAGCCGCTCCAAGGAAAACTTCGGTTTTGCCGGAGCCTGTTTTCCCATAAAGATAGTGAAATAAATGCGTTTTGTGACTCGCAGTAACATTTGTTGTGCCGCCATTGCCGCATGTAGTGCTGTTGTCACTCGTTTTACCGGAGGACGCTACAGCCAAATCTCCAGAAGCCGAGCGATAGCCGGAAAAAATGCCGTCAATCGCTTTTATTTGCTCATCGGAAAGCTCTTTCGCCGTATATGACGCAGCTTCTTCGTCAAAACCTGTAAGAAGCGGCTCTGACTCGCGTCTGCCAGACGGAATCATGATTGAGAGAGCTTCTCCGAATGTGCAGAGATAATAGTGGGAAATCCATTCTGCAAGATGTATTTGTTCTTCTGTGAAAACAGGTTCTTTGTCGATAATTCTGTCAATTTTTTTCAGCTTATCGGGCTCAACCGAGCAGTTTTTTGGAACTGTGTCAGATACGGCGACGATGAAACCTGTCATCTTGCGGCGACCGAACATAACAGACGCTCTTATTCCAGCCGATATGCCGTCGTCATCAGAAATATATGTGAATGTGCCGGGAACAGGAACATTTAGGACAATTTCGGCATATTTCATCAGTTTTCATTCCTGTATTGTGTGTTTGCGCTGGACTGTGTTTGCTGCGGTGCGCTGAAAGAAAGCCCTGTTATTTCTTCAAGGCGGGTGCGGAATTTTTTTAGATCTTCCCAAGCAGGCCTTTTCAGGTCCTCGTTTCGTAAAAGTGCGCTTGGATGGTATGTCGGAAGAAGCGGTATACCCCTGTACTCAAAAAACTGTCCGCGTAATTTATTGATTCCTGTCGTAGTGTTCAGCAGGTTCTGCGCTGCGATTCTTCCTACAGCAAGAATAAGTTTGGGTTTAAGTATACCAATCTGAGCATCGAGGAACGAGCGGCATGCATCTGCTTCATCGGGCATCGGGTCACGGTTGTTCGGCGGGCGGCATTTTACTATGTTTGCGATAAAGCAGTTTGTATGCCGGCTTAAGTTGATTGCCGCAAGCATTTTGTCAAGCAGCTGCCCGGCTTTTCCTACAAAAGGTTCTCCTTTTGCGTCTTCGTCTGCGCCTGGACCTTCGCCGATTACAAGCACCAATGGCTCCGGCACTCCTATGCCGGGAACTGTGTTTGTCCGTCCGCCGCAAAGACGGCAACGGTCGCAGATGGCTATTTTTCTTGCAATGTTCTGGAGAGCAGAGTAGTTGTTTTGATTTTGTTCTGAAATATTGCTGAAAAATGAGGTGTTTTCAGATTCGGGTGTTGTTGCCGCTGCTGTAACTGGCGTTTCTGTTGTAGGCTCAATGCTTGATTCTTCCATGGTGGGGATCGCTTGGTTTTCACAATTGAACATCGTAGAGACAATGCAAGGCATTTCTGGTCTGCATGTAATATATGCGTCAGCTAAAGAGACTAAAGATGAAATGTTTCCTAAATCTTTTTCCGAAATCATTTTTGCAGTTTATTCGTACCGAGGTTTTAATCCAATAATATGATTCTATCGCATTTATGAATAAAATGAAACCCTGCCCATACTTTTAGATGAATTATGGCAAATCGAAGAAAGACTGTACATCAGATGTATTTGATGAGAACGATAAAAGAAAACAGGCCGTTAATTGACACTTCAAGATAATAACTATATGATTTTTGAAATTAAGTTATTATGCAAGCATTTATGTGTATGATATCGTAAGGAATATATATGCAACTGTTTAGGAAAGTTTTTTTTGCTTTTGTTCTCGTGTTTTTGACAGTCAACAGCATTTTTTCTCAGGTCAGTGCCGACTTGAATGATGAATTCTATGAAGATGCCGTGCAATGGGAAATCGCTGGTAAAATTCAAAAACTTCCGATTGTCAGGCCTTATCCTCTTACTCTTATAAAAGACATACTTCTTAAAGTCATGGAGTGTGATGATGTTCCTGCTGCCGAGAAAGCTGCTTTCTATTTCCGGCAGTTTTTCAGTGACGGCATTGTCAGGGTAGGTGCTGAGGCAAACGGAACACTTGCAACGGGAGATTATGGAGAAGGCAACAAGCAGCTTGATGTTAATCCGTTCGTGCATGTTAATGCCGAATTCCTTGACAAAGGCTCCGTTTCGTTCGGTGTTACGCCAATATTTACAAATATTGCGAAAGGAAAAGAAGTTCTCCCGGCTGGCAAAATATCAAGATATGATTATCAGGCTGATACAGCGAACGTAAGCGATATTAATATTTTCCTAAGCTCATCATCTATGGTTGCTTATGGTTCTCCGGATGTATATGTGCAGGCTGGTATGGCACGTACTAATTTTGGGAATTTTTATAATGATGGTATTATGCTCAATGCAAATGCTAATCAAGCCGGTCACATATCGTTCTCAATCAATAAAGAAATAATAAGCTTCTCCCTAGGAATGCTTATGCTTACCGCGACTGATATCCGGGGAAACAACAGAAAACCCCAGAAATACTTGTATTTCCATTCGGTGCGTTATTCTCCGATTCCGTCAATCGATCTGATATATTATGAAACAGCAATGACGGGTCCTAGGTTTGACTTTACGTATCTTTTGCCCGCGTCTTTGTATATGCCGATACAGCAGCTTATCGGTTATAGAAGCGAGAACCTTATGATGGGTATTCAGGCGGCATATACAATTAACAATGCGTTAAGATTCACAGGTGATGTTTGTGTTGATGATATACATTTCAATGATATGGTAAGTTTTAACTTTGATACCAAAATTAAAATTGCGGCTCAGCTTGGGTTACAATATGCCCCATCCGGCAATAATATGCTGAAAATATTTTATCTAGATTACACAATCGTTACACCATATATGTACACTCATTCACAGTATGATGAAAACAATTCTATTTCATACAAAGCGAATTTCCAAAATCATACTACGAACGGAAGATGCCTAGGCTCTCAGATTTTGCCCAACTCCGATAAAGTCAATTTCGGATTTAAGATCAATCTTTTTGATAACCTGAAATTCAATATGAATGCAACGTTAATCCGGCATTGTAACGTCAATGAAGGATTGCCTTTTGAGTGCATTAAAGGTTATCTTATGGAGCCTGTTGATGGCGTAGATACTTCTGGTGGTTTGTTTGATTATCCTGATGCTGGAAATGGGTATTTTGATTATTGCCAGCATCATTTTATGTTCTTGAATCAGTCAACTAAGTATGTATGTATTCAGAATGACATAAAATTCGAGTATACTTGGGAACTTGGAGAAAGACATACTATCACTGCGTATCTGGAATGGCTTTATCAATATGAAAAAAATGTTGGTGTTGAACGTAGCATATATTCTGGAGGTCATAGTGAAAGCGAAGCAACCGAGGAATTGGCGGCTGCTCAACTTGAAGCGTGGAGAGCTTCTTTAAAAAACAAACTTTCAAATTTCTTTAGCGTGGGTGTAAAATATACTTATTAATATGAAAAAGCGAAAATTCCTTATTCTTTACCTTGATACAGGCGGTGGTCACCGGGCTGCTGCAAATGTTCTTAAAACGCTTTTAGATGTACGATATCCAGATTCAGAGACTAAAATCGTAAATGGATTTTCAAAAAAGCAATATTTGCCAAAATTACTGCTTGTTGATTTTTATCATATAGCAATGAATTTCTTCTCTTCACTATATAGTTTTGTATATAGAATAGGAGATAACAGGATATTTGTACGGATAGCGCATCTTCTTCTGCAGAGTTTTACAATTCCTCGTATGCGAAAAATCTATGAGGAAGAACAACCTACAGACATAATTAATCTTCATTTTGCTCTTGAATCTACAGTCCGGGATCTAAAAAGGAATTATCCGGAAATAAACACAACGACTATTGTTCTTGATCCGTTTACAGCCCATTCTTCATGGTTTTATGATAAAAAGGCGGAATACTTTGTTTTTTCAGACAGAGTATATCAATATGCGATTAATCGAGGCAAAATTCCATCGAATAATCTGAAAATTGTACCGTTCATTCTTAATCAAAAATATTTGACTCAAGTTTCGGATGATATGCTTTTGGAATTTAAGAAAAAATATGCTGTAGACCCAAAGCGGAAAATAGTTCTGATCACAGGCGGAGGAGAAGGGCTTCCCATTCTGATTAATATTGTTAATGAGCTTATTTTACGGAAAGCAGACTACACAGTTCTGGCTGTATGCGGAAGAAATATTGCGGCAAAAGCTTATCTTGATATTCTTTCCAAGAATGATCTCCTGATTGACTTGAAAGTTTTCGGATTTATAAATTTCATGGACGAGCTTATAAAGATTTGTGATTGTGCTGTAATAAAAGCTGGTCCCGCCTCTCTTATGGAAGTGCTGTCCTCTCGAAAGCCTGTAGTAATCTGTGATTTTATTTACGGGCAGGAGCTAGGAAACGTACAATTTGCAGTAGATAATGGATTTGGAAAGTTCTATAGAAAACCTTCAGAAATATGCGATGCCGTTGATTATCTTACTTCTGATGATAAACGTCGTGCGCAGCTTGAAAAACGGCTTTCGAATATCCCAATATCCTTTGATACCGGAAAAGTCGTCGATATGCTTTATGAAAAACATCCTGCAAATTAAAAAAAGTGCAGGATGAAAATTTATTTGAACATTTCCCAAATTGTGTTACGTGCGTTGAACATTTTGATTTCTCGTTTTTCAAACGCTTCCTGAATTAAAGCTTCACAATCAAGGGCATTATAAAGCTCCATGGCATCTTCTACACGCGCCCGTAAAACAGGGTGCTCCGGCGAGAAAAGAACGCAACAGTCCTCGTACGGCAAGATAGAAATATCATAAGTTCCGATTTTTTTAGAGACTTCAACAATTTCTTCTTTATCCATGCCGACGAGCGGACGCAACAGCGGAAAATCGCAGCAGCTTTCCGTAACTTCCATGTTCTCCAGAGTCTGGCTTGCAACTTGACCAAGGCTTTCGCCCGTAATAAGGCAGCCGCATTTTATGAAGCGTGCTACAAGATTCGCGGCTTTCATCATGCACATTCGTAAAAGGATTGTGCTGTATGCGCCCGCTTTTATTCCGTTCACCGGAGCATGAGTGCGCGTAACTTCTTTTATGCGCATCTGTACATTCGTAAACGGAATAATGTTTATATGTGTCTCAACACCGTAAAGCGACAAAACATGCGCCAGATCCTCAACTTTTTGCTGAGCTTCTGCGGACGTGTAGGGGTATGCGTGGAAATACGCGCACTCAACTTTCATGCCCCGGCGCATCATTCTGTAACCGGCAACTGGTGAGTCCAAGCCGCCCGAAAGAAGAAGCAGTCCTTTGCCGCCGGTTCCTACAGGCAGCCCCCTGTGGCCTTTTTTAGGGTTTCCGTAAACATAGCATTTTTCACGCAGCTCAACTCTTATAAAAAGATCGGGGTTGTGTACGTCAACGGCAAGAATCCCCTGATCGAATACGTCGGAGGCTGCCTGGCAGTTTACTTCGTATGAAGAAAGCGGAAATGACTTGTCCGGGCGGCGTGTATCAATTTTAAAAGTTTTCGCGCCGGAGTTTTTCGCCTCAAGACAAAGCTGCATTACGGCTTTTTTTATGCTCTCTATATCTTTTTCACATTTTATTGCTTTTGCCCATCCGGAAATACCGATTAAATGCTCAAGCGTGTATTCTACGGCTTTACATGACGCTTCCGGACATTCAATATACATACGCCCGGATTTTAACGACACATGGGCTTTTACAGCTTCCAGATAAAGCTGCGCGTTGTGTACGAGCCTTTTTTCGAATTCCTTGATGTTTGAGCCTTTCAAGGTCAGCTCGCCAAGCTGTACGAGATATGTCTCTGAAAAAACAATTTTTTCGTTGCTATTTGTTGTTTTATTGTCGCTCATAGCCGGAATAATATCGTAAAACAATGAAATGAGCAATCTGTCATATTTGTTCAACAGAGTTTTACGTATTTTTAAATGAAAAATCGTTTCCTCACTTTTATGGTACTTTTTGAAAAAAACATTTGCACAATAGAAATTTATGATGTAGACTATTTTCTATCAGGTTAATTAGAGATAAGCTAATTATCACTGAAAATACGGAGGTTAATTTATGAAAAAAATTTTTGCAGTGCTGTTATTCGTCGCTGTATGTTTGACAGGTGTGTTTGCTCAAGACTTTGAACTTCCTGACGGACAATGGTCTTGGATAGACGAGAAGTGGGATGCAGAGTGGGTGTTCGATTTCGACAACATGGAAGTTATCCTTAAAGATGCAAAAAAAGACAGTGTTATCTTTACTTTCACAGAAGATAATATCACAGATTTTGATTATGATGTAATTGATTACGGTGCAAACCTTACATTCTGGTGCTATTGCCCGGCAACATATCGTGCATACAAATTCACATCACGTCTTGATCTGAACATTGATATGGTTATTGATCCAGACTGGACAGATGATGTGTATAAAACAGTCATTAAACTTAAGGAATAAGACTAGAATACGATTATAAGTCACTTATAAGTGTTAAATAACGCGTAGAAAGCCGTCTGCACAACAAAAATTGTGGACGGCTTTTTTTGTACGCAATTCATATAAAAACCGATGCAAAAGATCGGTCTATCTACCGTTCCGAATAGACAGAACTTTGAAAAGTTTTGCTCGAATCTTGGGTTAAGAATCTGATACTGTTAAAAATTCAAGAAAACATATATACTGTCTGTATGGCTTGGAATAAGAAGAATGTATCAAGTTTCATTTTTTTGATTTTATTTGCCGCAATTCTCATGGGGTTCTATTCGATTGCGTTCAGACCACAGAACGAAATTTCTGAGGCAGAGCAACGTACGCTTCAAAAAATCCCATCGTTTTCTTTTGGCAAATTCACAGAAGGAACATTCCAGTCAGAAATGGACCAGGCTGTATCCGATCAGTTTGTTTTTTCCGCGGAGATAAAACAGCTTGTAAAAGATTTTGATAATTCTCTTGTTTTGCTTACTTCATCCATTGCAAGAAAATCGGTGAATGAAATAACTGAAGCCGATATAAATAATGAAAAAGATGTCGTGTTAGCAGAAGCCATCAAGGAACAAACATATAACGAAGTTGTGCTTTCAGAGAATGAATCTGGTATTGTTGTTCTTGAAACAAATGCAGAAGAAATAATTTACAACGAAAGCGATATTTCATCAAATTCCAATAATTCGGATATAGGCATTTTAAGCAGTGGCACGACAGATGACAAAAATGGAGCAACACCGCTTGCGGCAGAAGCGGTTACGGCACAGACTACAGAGACTGTTAAAAACGAGAAATATCCATACATCTATACTGAAGTAATAGAACGATATATTTATAAGCTTGATGATTCGGGCTATATTGTGCAAAAGGCATCCGATCCTAAAACATACGATTTCGACGTATATGATCCTGAAATGCTCGAAAAAGTGACGTATCCTAAATATCTTTATTTGATTAATTCCAGTATGTCAGTTGATTTCAGGGAGCCTCATAAATACGATCCTCTTAGCGTCATAAAACAATATATAAAAATGGATGGATATGACGAACTTAAATTCAATAATTTTGAGGAATACAAAAAGTTTTTTTATCAGACAGACCATCACTGGAATTATCGCGGTTCTTACGAGGGCTACAAACAATGCATGAGACTTCTTGAGGGCGATGACGTAAAGCTTTTGGAGCCGACAGGAACCCACACATATCATACTATATATAACGGTTCGCTTGCGCGTGATAATGCCCTTAAATGTTCTACGGAGGAATTCACCGTGTATGAATTCGATATTCCTCCTTACGAGACATATGTTGATGATGAGAAAGCTGTCTACGGATATCGGTATCTTTATGTTTCTGATGATGATTTCCCTCACAGCACGTATTCGAATCATTATGGAATGTACTATGGTGATGATCATGCAAAAGTCGTCTATAAATTTGACAACCCGGACGCGCAGAGCCTGCTTATTCTGGCTACATCGTACTCAAACGCTGTGAATGAGCTTATTGCAAGCCACTATAAAGAGACTCATGTTCTGGATTTCCGTCACTATCGGAAAAAATACGGTACACCGATAGAAGCTCAGTCATATATGGAAGCAAACAATCTTGATAAGCTGCTTATAATCGGGGATATTAGCTCCATTGGCCATAAGGTGAGGTAAACATGGTATTCAGCAGTATGGTTTTCATTTTCGTGTTTCTCCCGGCGGTCATTCTTCTGTATTACATTTTTCCGTGGCGCGCATGGCGGAATACGCTTTTATGTGTTTCGTCGCTTTTCTTTTATGCATGGGGCGAGCCAATATATGTGCTGATTATGTTTTTTTCGGTTCTTCTGAACTATTGTGCAGGTTTGCTGTTGCAAAATACCGCCGGGCAAAAGCGTGGAAAATTCATACTTGTTGTCGCCGTAATGCTTAATCTTGTTGCCCTGATTTTCTTTAAATATGTTGATTTCTTTATAATCAATATAAATACGTTCTTTTCACTTGATATTCGTACAATCGGTCTTTCTTTGCCAATCGGTATAAGCTTTTATACATTCCAGGCTTTGTCATACATAATTGATGTGTACCGCAGAAAAATCACTCCGCAGAAGAATCCTGTATATTTGGCAATGTATATCGCGTTTTTCCCCCAGCTGATTGCCGGACCGATTGTCCGCTACACCGATATTGCAGCTGATATAAATGGCCGCAAAGAAACTCTTGAAGGGTTTGTCTCTGGCTTAATGAAGTTTTTTTTCGGGCTTGCCGCAAAAGTTATTCTCGCGAATAATCTCGCTGTCTTTGCGGACAGCGTTTTCTCCGATTACACGGATGCAAGCTCTCTAATTCTTTGGATTGCGTCAGTTTCATATATGCTTCAGATTTTCTTCGATTTTGCGGGTTACAGCCTAATGGCAATCGGGCTGGGGCGTATGTTCGGATTCACTTTTCCAAGCAACTTCAACAAACCGTATACGGCAGTTTCCATCACAGATTTCTGGAGGCGGTGGCATATCACTCTTTCAACATGGTTCCGTGATTATGTCTATATTCCTCTTGGAGGAAATAGATGTCGGCCCGCTCGCCATGTTTTCAATATCCTTGTTACGTGGCTTCTTACGGGGTTCTGGCACGGAGCAGAATGGAATTTCATTTTGTGGGGGCTTTACTACGCTTTATTCTTGTTGTTCGAAAAGTATGCGTTTTCAAGGTTTTTGCCGATCAGTACGGAAAGCATACAAAACATGAAAGATATGAGCTGCAGAAAAAAGGCGGTGATTTGGTTTTATAAGCTAGTGACGCTTTTCATCGTGCTTGTAGGATGGGTTTTGTTCCGTGTCGAAAATATTTCGGATCTATTGGATGTACTTAGAACTATGTTCTCGTTCAAAGCCGGTGACTTGTCTTTGTACGTAGCGGAACACGCGGCTTCCTGCAGCAAACTTTTTTACGTAATTCCAGGAATTATCGTAGCCGGAAGTTTACCGTCGTATATTATTGAGAAAATGCGAAGATCAGTTTCTCCGAACGCATTTTTTGCGCTGAAAGCAGCTGTCGCGCTTGTTCTATTCGTAATATCGGTTTTGTTTTTAATCGCATCGTCTTACAATCCTTTCATTTATTTCCGTTTCTGAGTATTTTCATTCGTGCCGGGTGATTGATACAATGCTCCGTAAACAAAACTAATCTGTTGACACCAAAAATAAACATCTTTATTCTATTGGTATATGACTAAAAAATCGATCATGCCAGTTTTATCACTGGCTTTTACAATCATGGCAGTTGTGCTCTCTTTCATGTTTTCTTCGTGCGAGCAGGACGGGTACACTTCTAATATAGAATCTGAGAAAATGTTTTCCATACAGTACGGAAACTTTGAAGATGAGACAAAACTTTATTCGGTAAGGAATGGTTCGGATTTTTCTTCTGGTATTTACATGAGCGACGGACTTTTCTATATATCAGACAGTAATGCCAAAAAGATAATGCTGTTCAGTTCATACGGTGATCTTCTTGCTGTTTATTTCAACCCGGAAACTAATCCTGTACCTTCTTTCATTCAGTTTTCAGAGATTCAGGAAACCACTGATGGCACGCCGTCAAAAAAAGCAACACAGCGCGCCACTTCGTTTCCTTTTCAGAAACCTGAGAAAATCGTAGTTGATAAAAGAAAATACCTTTATGTCTCTGATTATGTACCGGAAGAAAGATATGAGACTTCTGCTGACGGAAAGCAGCTTTTGCGCCAGATTGTTTTGCGTTTCTCTAACGATGGTACGTTCATAGACTACATAGGGCAGCAAGGTTCTGGCGGTATGCCTTTCCCTTATATAGAGCATCTTTATACGACCGCTTCAAATGAGCTTGTCGTAATTTGTGCCGATGTAGATGGTATGACCGCTTTTTGGTATACGGCGGACGGATTCCTTTTATACAAAATACCTGTTGATTCACGCTCTTTGCCTGTACCAGAATCTCTTTCGTCTCAGGAAATCATTTCATCGCTTACAGGAATTGTTCCGGATGAAAACGAACATAAGCTCTATCTGCTAATTGATTACAGCAAAATGGAATATGATGAGTCATCCAAGGTGCAGTTCGGTATTTCTTACGTGCAGTCTATGCTGTTCTCTCTGAATGTAACAACAGGTACATATGAGAATCCGCAGGTTATTCCGTACTACGAGCAGACAATAAGCAATGATCTGAGCCGTCAGGTATATCCAGTTCCTTACGAATTTTTGGGAACGACAGAATCAGGCTGGTTTTTCTTTGTGGTTGCGGGAATTGACGGCAATTCGCTTTTAATGGTTAATCCTGATGGTCAGCGGGTTATTACAAGGCGGCTCGCAATGGATGTCGCAGAAATTGATTATTATGCATTGTCTTTGTCAGAGGAAGGAATTATCTCGGCATTGTTCACGGAAGAAAAAGAAGCATCCGTAACATGGTGGCGGACAGATCAGATTGTTAATTCTTTTAACTCCGGAAAATAAAAATGGTAGCTATTTTAGGATTGTGCTCGACGAATGCGCGGAATGTGCTGTAATCGGAGTGGTGGAGTGATATGCGGATATTTTTGGGGGGTATATGAGTGAGGAGCGGCCTGGAAATCAGGACGAACTGAATTTTTATTATAGCCGTGAAGAAAGGCTGAAAAATGCGCCTAGATCAGTGAAGAATTATTACAACGGCAATATGAAAACTCCTCCCAAAGGTTTGATAAAAGTTCTTGTCGCCACAAAAGGCTCTCGTATCATGTTTCTTACGCTTGTTTTTCTTACGGCGCTGGGCATTGCGATATCTCTTGTCGAAAAAACATCGAATTCTGATAAAAGGGATGGAATTCACTATTCTTTGAACGCGTTCAGTTTTGATGAAATGGTTTATGTTTCATTAAAACTTGATGAGAACCAAAGTTTTAAAAAGTCTGAGAGCATCGATGTTTCATTCATTGCGAAAGATTCGACCGGGACAGTTGCCGCCAAAAATACAGATTCAGGAACTTATAGCGGAAAAGAGCTTTTTTTTAGGACAACTTTCTATGATTATGATATAATAGAAATAGGTGCAGTTATACAGGTCAACGGAAACGATATAGTCCTTTCGACACCTGTAGAAAAGCAGTGAACGGAAATAGTACGCAAAATAAAGAAGCTGCCGTAAACGCTGTAGCTTTTTTGCTGAATAATTCCGATAGGAGTGAAAAATGCAGTTTTATTTTCTTTCAGTTTTCTTTAACATGCTTGTGGGGCTTTCTCTTACTTTCAGCGGCTTTAAGTTTGCGGAGCTTTTTCCCGGTAAGGAAAAAATCGTCAAGATGGTGATAGGTATTGCAGCTGTTTTCGTAGGCGTAATGAAATTCGCATTTGTCGTTCAGCCGGATTATGTCGTGGTTGGAGATCTGCTTCCTGCTGTCGTCGGAATCGCAGGTGGTATTTGTTATATTATCGAATGCATGAATAGTAATCCTGATGAACCCACCAAGCCAAAGATTCAAATGAAACCATTTTTCGAGAATCTTTTTATCAAAGGGAAGAAATACATCGGTATAGTCTGTATAGTAACCGCTGTAATACATTTTATTTTCCCGACTCTCAGCATTATTTAGAGTATTTACAATGAAGATTTCTGTTGCAGGTATTGCTGTCATCGATTCACTTGTATTCATTGCCCGCCGTCTGAATATCGGACAAATGGCTGGCCGTTGGGAATTTCCTGGCGGTAAGGTTGAAGAAGGTGAGAACCCCGAAGATGCTTTGAAGCGTGAATATAAGGAAGAGTTCAATGTCGATATCTCTGTTGGAAGAGAAATAGCGACAGGCTTTTTTACTCATAACGATAGTAAAGTGAAGCTCATTGCGTATGAGGTTCGTTTTAACAAGGATGATATAAACTGGATTCTTACTGAGCATTCCGAAATAAACTGGGTTCCAATTAACAATATCCCGAAAGATAATTTCGTTGATTCAGATCTTATGCTTTATAATGATATAAGGCGTTTTTATGAAAACTTCAATGAAAACAATAAATAAACTTAATAGAATACTGTTTTCTGTATTTTTTTGTGTCTTTTTTTTCTTCTCTTCATGTAAAATAAATCGGGCGGGTAAAGTTGCCGATTTGAATAAAATCGACAGACTTGCAACTTCATCCGAATGGGCCGTAATATCATCTCCGTATGCAGCTTTCAGGGCGAGCTCTTCTTTGGGAGCGGATGTACTGGCTCATGGCAGGCAGGGGGATGTTTGCGAAGTCAGAGGAAAGAAACTGGAAAAGAATAATAACAAAGTCATTTTATGGTATCATTTCGATGAAGGATGGCTTTCTGAAGATGATATATATATTTGTACTAACATAATGCAGGCGGAAAAAGCTTCTGCTGACATGCTTAAGTGAAAGTGAGGTGAAGATATGAAACGAACGCTTATTATCGGTTCCACCGTGGCGGATATAATTATTGGAGTAAAGACGCTTCCTGCTTCCGGGAGCGATATAAATACAGAAAGCCATGAGATAAAGCTTGGCGGATGCGCCTTCAATGTATCGGAGGTATTGCGCCATCTTTCAGTTCCATATACGCTTTGTTCGCCTGTTGGAACAGGCGCGTACGGTGAGTTCGTACTTAGCGAGTACAAGAAAAAAGGAATTGAGTGCTTCAAGAGAGTTGAGGGCGAAAATGGCTGCTGCTATTGTTTTGTAGAAGATGGAGGCGAGCGGACGTTTGTTTCTCATCATGGGGCGGAATACACCTTTGAGCCGGAATGGTTCGATTCTATCGATATGAGTACTGTTGACAGCATATATGTCTGTGGTCTTGAACTTGAGACTGATACTGAAGGAAAGATAGTTACGTGGCTCGAAAAACAAAAGGACGTTGATATTTATTTTGCCTGCAGCTCTCGCATAAATTTTGTAAACCCTGATCATGTAAACAGACTTCTTCGTCTTCATCCAATACTTCATTTGAGTGATAACGAGGCAGAAATGTACACCGGTAAGATGAATCCTGCCGAATCTGCGGAGATTCTTTCCGGTTATACTGACAACACTGTTATAATAACGAGCGGACGAAGAGGATGCTTCTGTTTGGAGAAAAATGACGACGGAACGTTCAGTTCCGTCGGGGTTCCTGCCGTGAACAGTATTGTCAAAGACACTATCGGTGCAGGCGATGCTCATATCGGTGCATATATTTCTTATAGAAAGATGGGCTATTCGGTTTCGAACGCAGCCTTGCTCGCGAATACAGTTTCCGGTGCGGTTGTGGCAACTTCTGGAGCAACGCTTTCTGATGAAGAGTTTGCCGCGCTGAACATCCCGGTAAATACGCTGCGCTAGTAGTTTTAAGGAGTCGTCATGTTACTTGCCGTTGATATTGGCAATACGAATATAGTCGTCGCGCTCTTCCATAATGATGAGCTTGTGCACGAATGGCGAATGTACAGCGATGCGAACAGAACATCAGATGAATATAGTTCCATTCTGTTCTCTCTTATGCGCGACGCAGGTGTCACCCTTGCATCGATTGACAGCGCAATCTTAAGCTCCGTTGTTCCGCTTCTTATAGGACCTTTTATAACGGTTCTGGAGCGAATAACCGGAAAAAAGCCTTTTATTGTGGGACCGGCCATTTACGACAAGCTTGAGATAAAAATTCCAGAACAGGCTGTTCACGAAATTGGTTCTGATATTGTCTGTAATGCTGTTGAAGCGTATGGCAGCCTCAAATCTCCATGTATAACGGTAGATTTCGGCACTGCTCTTACACTTACAGCAATAAGCGGAAAAGGGGAGATTCTTGGTGTCTCAATCGCTCCTGGACTTCGCACTGCGGTGAATTCTTTGTTCCAGAACACGGCGCAGCTGCCTTCCGTTCCGCTTGAAGCACCGCCGGACAGCCTTGGAACGAACACAATACACTCAATCCAATCGGGTATCGTGCTGGGATACAAAGGGCTTGTAGAGTATCTTATAGAGCGTATGCGTTCTGATATGTGCTCAAAAACCGGAGCATCCCCAGAAGATATATGCATTGTTGCGACCGGCGGTTTGAACAGTGTGCTTAAGCCTATATCGAGTGTCTTCCAGACAGTCGATAAGCAGCTGACTCTGAAAGGGCTTCGGCGGATTGCTTCGATACTTGAGTAGTCCGGTTTGATTAGTTTCCGTGACTTCGGGTCGTGGGCAACTTGCCAGAAAGCTTTATGGCATTCTTTTTGAACTTGCCGTAATGAATTCTTTTTTGTAGATTATAATTATGAAATATATTTTACCTGCTGACAGAAAAATACGAATCGCAATTTCAGGCAGAAGCGGTTGTGGAAACACTACTGTAAGTCGCCTGTTATCCGAGACTCTCGGAATCGAAATGATAAATTTTACTTTCCGTTCGCTTGCCGAAGAAACCGGACTATCACTGCCGGAGATAATCGAAAAAGCAAAGACCGATGACAGTTTTGACAAAGCCGTTGATACACGTCAGGTTGAAATGGCTATGAAAACATCTTGTGTGCTGGGCTCCCGCCTTGCTATCTGGATGCTTAAGGAAGCTGACCTTAAAGTGTATCTTTATGCCGATGATGATGTACGTGCTGCACGCATCTTTAACAGGGAAGGCGGCAGCTTGGATGAGATAAAATCGTTCACAAAAATGCGAGATACACAGGATGCTTCCCGATACAAGAGGTTATATGACATTGACACCTCTGAATATTCATTCTGTGATTTGATAATTGATACTGCAAAATACACACCCGACAAAATTGTCGGACAGATTATAAAAGAATTGAAAAATAAAGGGCTTTGCTCTGAAGAATGAGTCGCCAAAGGCGAACAAGGAGTTTTTATGGAAAAGATCAACGGTACTGCTGCGTTTTATGACAAGCCCGCAGTAACAGCTGAGGAAATTTTTGCCAGAGGATACACTGGCGGAAAAATTATTTTTGGCAAAGATGATTTTGGTGGCGGTGACAAAGCGGAAGAAACTGTAAAAATGCTTAAAAACAACGGGGTTCTGCGTGTTGTGGTTTCCGGTGCTAACGCTACGTTCCGCGATGCTGCCGAAAAAGAACAGCTTGCCGTTGTGACGCTCGATAAAAAGAGCATAGAAGATATATTCCGCACGTTCGCGGACAAAGATTCGGAAGCAGCCGTAATCACGAACGACGACGGCACCCGAAAAGTAAAGCTTATTTCCGGCAGCCTCTCAAAGAGCTACCAGTTCTAGGTTCTAAAGGCATACACTGCTCCTGTGGTGTATGCCTTTTTTGTTCTCGCTGATGATTACTCCCTTTGAGACAAAAGCTCTATAAGTCTTTTTACAAAAATAAAATCCTTGTCAGCAAGCGATTCCAATTTTGTAACTAAACCGTCGATATTACGAGAATTATTTATATTAGATGCGGAGTCGCCGTATACAAGATACTCAACAGATACATTCAAAGCACGGGCAATTTTTACAGCAAGTTCAACCTGTGGACGGCTACCGTTTTTCGTAAGATAGTGGTCAAGAGTATGTTTGCTAATCCCTGTGCGCTCAGCTAGTTCCTTAACCGTTATATCCTGATAGATCAACACTTCCTTAAGGTTTTCCCTAAATCCCATGTTATTAAGCTACTAAATAAAGCCCCAAAGATGACATTCACTGCTTGTCAATAGTAAAAAATGTGATATACTATTTACTGTGACATTTTGTAAATGTCAAAAATCAAAACTTTGGCATGGAAATGTTTTCTCAACTCTAGAAAGTCAGGCTCCATTCGTTTTTCTTCTATTCTTTGATATACAGTAAATCATAAATACTTTTTTCAAAAAGGGCAGGTTTATGAGTGAAGTTTTAGGTGTAATTCTTGGTTTACTTTTGGTTATGGTTTGTATCTTACCGGTATTTACAGGTCAAACACTTGATTTGAGTGCTTTTAATACATTTTTAGAAAGTGTAGCTTCTTCAACAAGTTCTACACAGAATAATAATTATTATTCAGGCAGTTCGGGATATTCTGGTAGCCAGTATGAATCATCTAGTAATAGCTATAATTCATATAGCAATAGTAATTCTGAAAACAAACCTAAATACAGTCAAGCATATATAAATCAATTAGAAAGAAATCTTGAAGATGCTAAACGTGATTTAGAATGGGCCCAGAAAAATTATGAGGAAGAATGTAAAAAACTTAGTGGATCGGTTGTGATATCATCTCAGCTCTTACGTAATTGTCGGGAACATGTACGTAATTGTGAAGAGAGATTAAGAGAAGCTCGTGGGTATTAGTCTAACATCATGCTTTAAGTGAATAGATATCATTGGCAATTAATACAATGGAGCATTCTGATACTCCAATCACAATGTGGTACAGTTGCAAAATTTCTTTAAAAATACAAAAAAAAATATTTGACAATTCAAATATTAACAATTAAGATAAAAAAATATTGAGATATGAATATATATCTTTGATATACAGCAAGTCGAAATATGGAGAGAGTTACTTACTGCACACAATTGTTCCTACCTTTTTTATACTCCCTGTACTTTTTAGTTCCATTTTTCAACTGGAGTAAAATACTATATGAAGGTTTTTATGAAAAAGAAAATCATCGTTTTTGTAATTCTTGCAGTTGTTGTTTCTGGTATTGCTTTTGCAACTACTCATATTAATAACCGTGCAAGTTGTAAATATTGTTCTTGTACATACTTTAAATGTAAAGGTGATAGAGCAGGAGTCTGTTATTGTACTTGCGGACATTCTTGTAGAGATCATATTTTTCCGGACAGTTATGTGCAGGAATATAAAAGATTGTACGACAAAGCTATAGCTAATGCAGAACAAGCAGAAAGATCAGCGGAAAAATGTAGTTCCTATTCGGTCAAAAATGGACTACTTATGAATGCTCGAGAATTTAGAAAAATGGCACAGGAATATCTGGAAATATTGAACAAGATAAGGTAAAATTAAGAAAATGTTAAGCAGTTTATAGTTATGAATACACCATAAATTTCTAAGTGATTCTAGTCAACAGACGCCTTCAGGAGGTTTTAATTATGGAAAGAGTTATACTTAACGGATTAAATACACAGTCATATGAACATACTTGGGATATAAAAGCAAAAAAAGGATTGGAATCTGTAAAGTATTTAAGTACTTTAGTAAAGCTTTTTAATAAATATTTTTCAGATAACATTGTGACATTGAATCATTATCTAAGTTATCTTGAGATTAGTAGAACACAATATAAAAGAATTTATGAAATTTTTGTAGATTGTTGTCAAATCCTTGATATTCCAGTACCTCCATTATTTCTTATACGAAACGCTGCGATAAATGCATATACCACAGGAATAACGACGCCTTTGGTTTGTGTCACAAGTGGTTGTATTGAATTATTATCAGAAGGTGAATTACGTTTTGTTTTAGGTCATGAACTTGGACATATAAAGAGCGAACACATGTTGAATCATTCATTGGTAAATTTTTTTAACACAGATTATGGAAATGACCTCATTGTCGGAACTCTGCCATCACCAGTAGGATCTATGGCTGTGGTTGCGTTACATTCAGCTCTTTATAAATGGTATAGGATGTCTGAATTAACTGCTGACAGAGTAGGCTTATTATGCACTCAGAATATAAGTGATTCTGTGTCTGCTTTGTCAAAATTTGCTGGTTTTTTAAAAAATACAGATGATGAGTTTAATTTATTTGATTTTTTAAAGCATTCTGAAAAAATATACAAAAAATATAATGAAAAAATTGAGGGGTTATTGCTGGGAACGGCTGTTGCTTTAGGAGATCAAACCCATCCGTATACAGTCTTAAGAGTCTGCGAGCTGAATAAATGGTATAACGAGGGGGCTTATGATCGAATTGTATATGGAAAAGAAATGCCACACCATTCAATTGAAGAGGTGGTAAAACTTCCAGGTTTTAAAAAATGTCAGAACTGTGGTTTTGATAAGGTTCCGTTAAGTGAATTCTTTTGTCCTGAATGTGGAAGACCAGCATCTGCACAATGATGATTATTGGATTGATTTTTAATAACACTTTAGGAGTGTAAATTATGGATCGAAAAATTGATACGATTATTACTGAAATAGGTAGTTGTAATACCGAAGAGCAAGTGTACGATAAACTAAAATCGATTTTTGATGATATGCAGGGTAATTTGTCAAAATCCAATGCGTCTGAAAAAGAAAGTTTTTTTCACAACATTTTATCTTTTTTGGGAAGCCTTAATTCTACGTTGTATGATATGGCTGGTTATAAAATTCTAAAAACAGATGATATTAAAGATCAGTTGAAAGTTTTGTCGTCTTGTATATTTAAACTAAAAAATATTGATAGTAGCAAGAATAATGAAGAAAAGTATATGAAGTTACTTGAAGAAGATGCTGGTCGAATAAATCTTCTTGAATGTGAGAAAAACAGTATAAAAGAAGAAAAAGACAATCTGAAAGCAAAACTGAGTAGTAAAGAAAAAGAAACAGATTCATATCTTGAATTGTTGCAATATTTATTGTCAAGCATAAAAGATTTTTCTCAAACTCAAGATTTGAATAATATGCAGGACTTAATTGAATCAACATTAAGAACTAACGGTATATCTGTAGATTGGAATACAGATGAAAATCGTGATGAGAAATTTGAAATAATACGAACACAAATAAAAAGAAATAGAAAAGAGGGACTTCCTTGTTTGCTTAAAAATGGGAAAGTATTACGTATGGGATCTTTTTTTGAAGAGGTGTAAAAATGAGAAAAATTTATATTGGATATGATTTAGGCGATGGCGAGACAATTGTTAGTTATAACGTTTGGACAGATGATCCTAAAGCTCCGGAAGAAACGGTTAAATCTTTTATTATGCCCACTATGAATAAAAACGATATACCTATACCGACTGCTTTTTGTAAGATTGGTGATAATATTTTTCTGGGAAATAAGATTGTAAGGAAAAAAATGGATGCCAACAGTTATTTTGTTGGAAATTTTAAGAAACGTCCGACTGATTTGTTGAAAAATTATACAGAGCAAGATTTAGCCGACTTATATAGAATTTTTAAAGAAGAGACTTCTGATTGGCCTGGTGTTGAATTGCCGGAGTCTTTGTTAAAGTTACGTGATGATATTGTTACTTTTACCGATACCCTTTTTTATTATAAAACAATTGACAAGGATGGAAATGAGTATTGTTTTATGGATGAGTTAGAACCATATTTTAAAGCGGGTGATAAAATTGACTCCTTTACATTTTGTGTAGGGCATCCGACTAAATGGGGGCTGGAGCAAGAAAAAGGAGCCTTAGATGTTGCTATATATAAAAAAATAATGCAGCAAACATGTTTAGGGAAAGGAAGCTTTGAATACAAAGGAAATGTATATCCTTCTGAATTAATAATGGATGCAGAATCAAGAGCGGCTTTTTTATATACACGAAAAACCTACGGAATAAATAATAAAGATAATACTTTCCTTTTATTAGATGTTGGTTCTTCTACAGTAGATTTGACTGCTCTGAAACAAAATGGGGATGCACATAATGATGGCAATACATACCTTGGTGCAAGAATTATAGATTATCAAATTTTGAATTTTTTTAAAGAATGTATAAAGAAAAAGAATGTGTATGAATACTATGACGATTATGTCAGAAATAATAATGGTGAAAAACAGATGTTACTTGCGTGTAGGTATGCAAAGGAAGCTGTTTTTACTAAAAGTAAAGATATAGATGCAGACGAACCGAATCCTACTGTAGAGATAAAAATGCCTGGAAGTGATGGTGGAAAAGTTCGGGAGAACTTCACTTATGAGGATTTGAAAAACATAGAAAAGCAACCGATAAAAGATGTTTTGCAATCAGAATTGGAGCAGTCTGAAGAAGTATTAAATCTCGTAGATAATAATACTTGGGAAGAAGAATTAGTTCGGTATCTTTCAGAACAGAATAACATTCTAAAATCAAAAGATTATAATGTTGGAACATTGATTTTAACAGGTAGTGCTTCTGTAATGCCCTCTGTTAACAGAGCTTGTGAGAGAGTCTTTGGAATAAAACCTACAAAGGATCCTAGCAGAGCTTGTTCAATTGCTAACGGATTGGTTTATGCAGGTATAAGTAATGAGCGTTCTCGGGAATTTAAAGAAAATATTGAAATTTTTTCACGTCACCTGCCTTCTATTATAGAGGAAGATGTTATAAATCTGGCAGAAAATGTATCAGAATTTCTGGCAGATTATATTATAGATGATGTAATAAAAACACAATTATTGAATTGGAAAAAAGGTGAAATAGCAACGCTAGAAGATTCAATTGAAGTAATAAAACACAAATGCAGCGAAGACGGTTTAAAAAATATACTAAAATATAATGATCAATATAATCGTATTATAAAAAACTGGCTGGAAGGTATAGTTGATAAAATTGCTCAAAAGCTATCGAGAATGGGACAAAAATATGGTGTTGATATTCCTATAAAGGATATAATCTTTCCTAACGTGAATGTGCCAGGATTAGATAAGAGTAAGGGTTCTATGATATCTTTAGAATCTTTAGACGTAGGATTTGATATTTTAAATAGTTTAATATCAATAATTATAGGTATAATTGGAACTACTTGTTTTCCTTCACTTTTAGTAGTTATTCTTGGTATTATTTCGTTGCTTCCAGCTACTTTATCTGGTATTATTTTTACAGTATTGGCCGCAATTCCTGGACCAGGGTGGGCTGTATTGGCTGTACTTGCTGGAGTTGGAATAGCTAAATTGGTTCAAGAAGGGCTTGATGGTTTTAAAAATTCTATTATGTCGAAAATTTGCAGTTGGAATTTTCCTCAAACGGCAAGAAATTTAATACCGGAAAAAGTTTTAACAGGAAAACTTCCTGAACAAAAGAATAAGATAAAACAAGAAATTTACAATTCATTTTCCTCTGAAAAAACCAAAAATGACTTATCGGCTGCTATAATTGAAAAGTTAGAAATAGATCGTTGTATAACGGAAATCCGTTATGCAATTGAAAACAATGCGGTAAGGACAGAGTGGGAACAAGATAAAAAAGAAGCTCCTATGTCTCTGCGAGATCAAATAGCGCAACGGTTAGAAAGATTATAGGAGAAGTATATTTATGAATTGGGCTCCATTATTAAAAGTTGCAGGAGATGCAATAAAGAGCATTATAAGTTCAAATAACAATAAAACTGTTATATCTGTTTTACCAAAGGAAGAAAAAAGTATGATGCCAGTAACAATAGAGAGAATTTGTAAAATTTTAGACAAAGAGGAGGCTGTTTACAATATTGTACCGTCAGAAACAAAAAATAAGTTACCTAGAATTGTGTTGAAGTTTGAAAAGGATGATACATTAAAAAGAGATGTTTATATTGTTTTTGCAATACAGGACAATATGTTTATGCTCGGTGGGGTAACAGACTTTTTTATAGAGAATGATAAAATTCCAGATGTTATATTGTTTTGTAATTTATGGAATTCAAAAAATTATATACCAACAGTTTCCGTTTCGGAAGATGGAAAACTTTCTGCTGATTGTTGTTTTTTTATCGATATAGATGTTTCTGATGATTATATTAGAGAGAATATGATTATAGTATTTCTCTCTCATACATATAAGTTTTATTGTGATTTTTTAAATAACTTTGCTTGAGAAATAAGCGAGAAAAAAAGAGTTTATAATGAAAGAAATTGTTGAAAAAATAAGTAGTATATTAGACACGGCTGGAATCAATCATAATATGCTTGAGCCTAATAATACTACAGACCCGCCTGAAATTGTATTTACCTTAAAACATGATGATGGTTGCTCTAAGGATATTGTAATCATGATAGAAATTGATGATAGCTTGATGCTACTGAAAGGTTTTTTGGATGATTATGAAATTCCTAAAGCAAAAATACCGGATGCAGTTTTATTTTGTAATACTTGGAATGCAACACACTATATGCCACAAGTTTATGTTATTGAAGAAGGTAATGTTGGAATTAGTTGGTGTAATACAATTTGGAATGAACTCCCGGATGAATATATAAAAGATGCTATGATTTTAACATTTGCTAGGACAGCATGGCAGTTTTTTAGTGAATTTTTGAAAAAGTTTTTAGACTAATTTCATTGGAGTTATTATACGGTAAAGAGGTTGCTATTATGGAACGAAGTCAATTAAATGGTTTAACACCTAATAGTTATGAACATATTTGGGATGTGAATGCAAAACAATTGTTGGAATCTATTCCTATGCTTAGTAATGCTGTAAAGAAATTTAATGACTCTTTTTCTGATAAGGTTATTATTATGGAGCATAAAGCAAGTTATCTTGAGATTAATAGCCATCAGTATTCAAGATTGTATGATATATTTACAGATTGCTGTAGTATTCTTGATATAAAACAACCGCCACTGTTTCTTGTAAGAAGTCCGCAAATAAATGCTTATACAATGGGAATTGCAAATCCTTTGGTATGTATAACAAGTGAATGTGTAGAATTTCTTTCTGAACAAGAATTGCGTTTTATTTTTGGACATGAACTTGGACATATAAAGAGTGAGCATATTTTGTATAAATCTTTGGCATCATATTTACAGATGTGGGGAAACGAAATTCTTATCGGAGCTATTCCTATTGGTGGTGTTGTTGCAGTTCTTGCTTTGAATTCTGCTTTGTATAAATGGAATAGAATGTCTGAATATACTGCTGATAGAGCAGGGTTGTTGTGTGTTCAAGATTTGGATAGTTCAATTTCTTCCTTAGCAAAACTTGCAGGTTTTGTAGATGTAGCTAAAGAAACATTCAATGTTGAAGAATTTATAGATCAGGCAGAACGTTTCCATGAGCAATATCAGGAAGGTCCTGAATCTCTTATGGCTAATGTAAGAATTATGCTTGGTAATTATACACATCCTTATACAGTTTCTAGAGTTTACGAATTAAGAGATTGGTATAAAAAAGGAATGTACAACAAACTTATACAACAATTTGGAATTACGAAAATGGCTATAAAAGATGAATTGACATCGAGGACTGAAAATAAATAGATTTTTGGAGGTAAATAAAATGGGAATGGAATCAGTTTGGTTGAGACAATTAACTTATGCGTTGAGACCTTATTATCATAATGCTTCTGATTGTGAGAAGATAATCATTGAACATGCATGTATTGCTGGTGCTGGGGCTTTAATTCCTCTTCCTGTAGCAAGTGTAATTGTGATTGTCGGATCAACTTATTCAATGTTTATTAGAATTTTTACAAAACTTGGAATAAAACTTAAAAAAAACATTGGAAGGACGATTGTAAGTTATATCACAACGTGTTTGATTGGAAATCTCGGAGCAGCTCTTTTAGCTTTTTTACTACCACTTGCAGCAGATTTACTGAAATGGATACCAGGAATTGGAACTCTCCTTGCTTTCTTGATAGGTCCTGTTGGGAATGCGGTTGTTGTTTATGTGTATGGTTGTATATTTTTAAATGCAATAACGATATTGTGTAAAACAGGTAAGGAAGTATCAGAAGAAAACCTGAAAGAATCAATTTCAACAACAGCGAGAGATTCTTCCGATGATATTAAAAATTCAGTAAAAGAAGCAAGAGATATGTTTAAAAAAACAAATTTTAATGAATATAAATCTCAGGCGGAAAATCTTTATGAAGAGAATAAAAATAAATGTGTTAATTGCGGAACAGAAATAGAAGAAGGTATTGACGTTTGTCCAAATTGTCATAAAAATCCGAGAAAAATTGAGTGATTTTAATTCAATTACATAAGACTAATAATGGAGGAAATGATATGCCAGTAACATTAGAAAGAATTCGTTATATATTAGATGCAAATAGAATTGAACATAATTGGATAGATGCTGATGATGAAAATGAGAAGCCATCAATAATGTTGACTGTACATAAAGATGGCGACTGTAAGAGCGATATAGTAAATATTATTCAGATTGATGGGAATTTACTTACTTTTGCAGGTATTGCACAGAATTTTGAGCTTGATAAAACACAAATACCAGATGCAATCATGTTTTGTAATTCATGGAATTCAACCAAGTATATGCCTTCGGTTTCTGTTACAGAGGATGGAACTTTTTTTGCAAGCTGGTGTCATCTTATCGATATTGATATTTCTGATGACTATATAAAAGAAAACATGATTGTATCTTTTGTATCAAATACATGGAGTTTTTTCTGTGATTTATCAAAAGAGTTTTTTGATAACCAATAAATTTGAATGACTAAAATAGGAGCAAAAGCTAAGGTTGCTGAGCAGAAGCAAAAAAGAAATAAACTATCATCGGAGGGAGTGTAATATATGTTAAGATTAAAAGCTCTTATAAAAAACATTGATTTTGATTCAATAATAAGTTTCTGTCTTCCTATTTTAAAAGCTAATCCACCCGAAATAGATGGGAATTTTATTATTAAAGGGGCGGTTAATAAGTTATTAAATGCAGATAGTTCAACAATAAAAGGAATAGCAAAAATAATTCCTGATGGAATAAAGATTAGTATTATTCTAAATTCTGTTACGAAGAATCATACAAAAATTGAGACTGCAATAATGAATATGGCAAAATCTCAAAACCTATCTCTTTATGTTAAAAATTTTGAAATAAGCCAATTCGAAGATGCAATCAGTGTAAACTGTAGTTTTGATAATATTGATTATGGTAGTTTTATTAGAAAATTTCTGCCCATGATAAAAGTAGATTCTATGCAAAGTGAAATGAATAAGTATTTAGATGCTATATTACCAGTGGTGTTTTCGAAATTTGATGATATAGATTGCATTGTTAATGCAATTGATAATTATGAAAAAGAAAGTTTTCTTGCATCTATGGTATGCAAGAACTCGATAAAAATAATCGATCTTTTATCAAAATTTGTTAGCGAAAAGGGAATATCATTAACAATTGATTCGATGGCTATGGAAGTACTGTAAAATTCAAGGAAATTTCAAGAAATAAGGAGACATGATTTATGTTGAAAATAAATGTTATAATAAAACAATTCGATTATAATTCATTAGTAAAAATTACATTGCCAATTATAAAACCGAAAATAAAAGAAATACCTTTTGATGATTTTACAAAAAAAGCCGTTGATGAATTATTAAACGTTGAAGATTCAAAAATTCAGAATGCATTTAGTATTGTACCAGATTCACTAAAAACGGCTTTGATTCTAAAAGCTTTTTCTGGTAACCTTAAGAGAATAGAAACTGCGATAGATTCATTTCTGAAGTCAAAACAAATATCACTTCAAGTTAAAGATATATCAATTGATAACAAAAATTCTATATCCGATTTTTATTTCAATTGTTCTGTTGATGTTATTGATTATTGTAGTTTGGTATGTGGAATTTTGCCAATGATTCATCTTAATCCAAATCAAGGGGAAATGAACAGATTTTTGAACGCTGTTTTTTCAGCAATCATTACTGAAAAGAATAGTATGCAATCGATTATTTATGCAATTGATAAAAAGTTAATAGATGATTTTGTTGTCTATATTATCAATCAGAATTCTGGAAAGATTGTTGAATCTATTGGCAGTTTTGCAGAGAAAAAAGGCTTTAGTCTTTTAATCAGTGATTTTAGAATTGGAATCGAATAATTTTTTTAATTAAATGAAACGAAGCAACCTTTATGCTCCTGTACACAATCCAACCAGTAGAATTATATGAAAAACTTCTCGCAGAAAAAACTTTAGTAAACACAGGAAATTTTTTTGATGATTTTACTAGAGAAACTTTTGTTCGTTCTTATGATTGGATGGTGTGCCAGATAATTGCTCGTGGTATAGAAAAACCTGAAAATGCAAAATATCCTTTCTGGGCGTGGTATAAGTATTCTGTTGAAAAAGCAAAGCCGGATTTGCGTCATGCAGGTCATGCACCAAGAGGAACTGAATGCGTTTGCTTGGAACTTGTGCTGCCTGACAATTCTGTTCTTCTGAGTAATTTTGATTTATGGCATTTTGTATTGAATAATCGTCCAATTTTCCTTGAAGAAAACTGGGATCAGCTTTGTGATGAATTCGATTCTTTTCCGCTGGACAAACAAGAGATGGTAAAACAGAAGTCATGGGAAACCATCTTTTCTGATTTTGACGATTCGCCGATACAGGCAACATTTTGGGAACTTTGTATTGAGGATATTGTTAATGTAAAATATTTCAGAGCGCGGTAGATTGCATGAGGAAAAAAATGACAAAAATAAAACAAATTGAAACTATAAAAAGCGAAGCCTCTGAGATTTTCTGGTCAAATCTGAAATATAAAAAAATCCCAACAGAAGAAGCAATAAAAACTGCAACAGCGAACACAGAAGAATATCTGGAAAATCAATTTTTGTCTGAAGAAGTATTGAATTTGCTCTTGAATAGATCTTTCAGTAAAATTTCAGGTTCGACAAATAAAAAAATCGAAAATATAAAAGATGCACTACGGCTTTTATTTATAGAAGAAAAAATCAAACTTACACAAATATGCCCAATCATTAATTTACAAGTTTCAATTTTGCGATTATCAATTGGTTCTGCAATAGGCAGTCTTTTTTTTGCATTTTTGTTTCAGTTTGTTGCAAAATTATTCCATTTTGAATCATCCATCATTTTAGTTTTTGGGGGTGTTTTTGGAGCATTTCTGTTTACTTTTCTTTTGGGAAAAATTGCAACAAACAAAAAATTGCGTCTGTTCATACTGGCAACACTTGGAGTCGCTGGGCTTGCAGAAATTTCAATCATAAGATTTTTTAAAATCAAACAGGTAAAAAAGAATTTGATTAAAAAGATTGGACTTTTTTTTCTTGTCGTTTTTGCTGTTATTTTTGTAAAGGCGGAAGAAACTTTTAATAAAGCAAAATATAAGGAATTGCTCAAAAATAATATTGAAGAGTGGTGTAATAAAGTTACAGTCATAATTGAACTGTTGGCTGAATATTTGAAAAATACGAATGACACTTCTAATAATTCTGATACGCAAGCTCTGACATTTATTATGGAGGAATTTTCAAAAATCGATAAAAGCACATCGAAAGAAGATATTTTACAACAGGTAGATTTTATACTTCTTTATCTCAAACATTTCGGAATTAATTCACATAAAATGGAAGGTGGACAAAAGGATTTGATATGGACAGAAAAATTATCATCATTCTACGAAAAATACGGAATAATTGAAGACGGTGATAAATTTCTGATAGAAAAAGAAGCTGTGCTTAAAGATAGTTCTGTTATTGCAAAAGGTCTTGTAAGGAGGGTGAGAGATAAATGAATACAATACTACATCAGAAATCTGGTGAAGAAATCCTTGCAATTGATTTTGGAACTGTAAACACTTATTTTACAAAATGTTCTCCAGACGAATGTTTACCACAAGGAGTACATTTTTCTGCAAAAAAACCGGGTCTTGCAACTGCAATTTTGCTTCGAAAAGAAAAAGCTCCAATTGCAGGAGATATTGCAATAGAAGAATACACCGAAGCAACAGTAGAAGAACGAAAAAATTATAATCTTCTGACTCAATTCAAACCCGAAATTCCATATTCAACAAAAGCACAGGATATTGCGGTAAATTTTTTGGCCACAGTTCTTTCTGATGCACAGAAAATAAAGCTTGATATTTCTCCAGAAAATAAAAAGGTTATTTTTGGAGCGCCATGTTCAGTTGTTAATGGATTAAATAAGGATTATGCCTTCACGTTATCGGATATTGCCAAAAAGGCTGGCTATGGAAATATAAATCTTGTTGAAGAACCGATAGGGGCATTGCTTTTTCATGTTGCAATGGGAAATATGTCTGCCGCCGATGCTCAAAAAGGTATTCTTGTAATTGATTTTGGTGGCGGAACCTGCGATTTTTCTTTAATGAAAAAAGGCCATATTATAAATTCCTGGGGAGAACAGCAGCTTGGTGGCCGTTTATTTGATGATTTGTTCTTTTCATGGTTTTTAGAGAAAAATCCTAAAATGCAGAATGCCTTAAAAAAAGATAATCGTGAGTTTTTTACACTTATGATTGACTGTAAAGATATAAAGGAAAAGTTTTCTGAAATAATTGCGCTTGATAGGGATGCAAATATAAAACGTTCAATTCTAAACTATGGTGCTTTAGATAATATAAATTTAAAATCATTTTCTGAACGTGCTTCTCATTATTCAATGTCAAAGGTTTTTTGTGATTATTTTGAAAAAATTGGAGTTGGTGTAGAAGAAAAATTTAAATCAAATCTAAACCTTATTGCGTATTTTGAAGAAACATTACTTTTAGGATTAAAAGATTGTAATGATGTTGATTATGTCATCCTTGCGGGCGGAAGCAGTCTGTGGTTTTTTGTTTCTGATATTGTAAAAAAGCATATTCCAAATGCAAAAATTATCCGTAGTGATAGACCTTATGCAACAATTTCGGAAGGTTTGTCTATTTTGCCTGCACTTCAGAAAAAAAGCAAAGAAATAAAATATAAACTGCAGAAGGATTTTCCGCTTTTTTGTTCAGGTACAAAGAATAAAGAAGGATTAAAACCTGTTATTGAAAATGTAATAGATTTTAAGTTACAAAATATTTCCGAAAAACTGACTTACGAGATTTTTGAAAAAGATGTAATTCCAATAATTGAGCAGTTTAGAGAAACTGGCGGAAAAATAAAAACTTTAAAAGACACTCTAACAGAAAATAATCAGAATTTAAATGAGAAAATAAAAGGTATTGTAGATGAATCACTTTTAGAATTAGAGCAAGAACTTGAGGTAGTTATCAGACAGAAAATTTCAAAATGGTTTGCGGAATATAAGATTTGTCTTTCAGATGATCAAATTCTTCAAAAATCAGAAGGAAGAGTACCTAATAATGTAAATGTTGGCGAAATTGACGTACTGTATGACATCATAAATAATCTTCTTGCTGGAATTGCAGGAGTTGCTATAACCGTAATTTTTTCACAACCACTTGGAATGATTCTGGCTTTTGTTGGAGCTTTTTTTGTTGTTTTTTTGGGAACAAATGTGTTAGAAAAAATAATAGATGCGAAAGTATTTCTGCCTAAAGCTGTTACAAAAACACTTTTTTCCGATCGCAAAATAAAAAAAATGACAAAAAAGTTTTCAAAAGATATTTATTATTCATTAAAAAATAAAAATAAGGAATATATAAAGCAAGCTATGATAGATGTTTCAAACTGTATTGATGTTGAAATTCAAGCACTGAATGAAATAAACACGTTGTAAGAAGACTGAGGGGAAGATGGCAACTTCAACTATAAAAGAAACAATTGATAATTTACTTATTATGAACCTTTGTTATCAGTATGGATATCTCGATACGATACAAGATGAAGAACAAGTTATGTATTGGTCGGAAATAACGACAGATTTCGACATTTCAGAAAGCTATGCAGATTTAGGGATAAATAGCATAAGTATCCTTCTGAAAAACGAAACCGGATTTGCTTCATACAGCTCACGCTCCGAAGTGAACGTAATGTGTGTTCATGGAACTTGATTTGCCTGACAATTCTGTTGATAGATTTTTGGAATAATCTTCAAAATGGGAGGTTTATATGAAAAAGCTGATATTAATTTTCATTGGTTTTATGTTTGTTAGTATTGTTCTTGCGAACGATGATGATACTGTAAGTCGTGTATCTAAAGAAAAGTTCGCCAACAAACAATATTTGTATCTGAAAAATCCTTGTGAAGTTTTCGGAATAGACTTTACATCTTCTGAATTGAATATAGGCTTTTTTTGTGATGATGGTCCACAGATAGTATCCTATCCTGTTGAAGTTAATTCGCCTAATCCATTGGAAAAAGCCAGTCTTATTGCAGAAGAATTATTCGAAAAAGATACAGAAAGAGTCTTGATTAGTATTCCTGAAAGTTATTCATATAGACAACGTTTGATGGTAATAGAAGAAGGAAAAAAAATTGGTTTTAAAAATGTACGGTTAATGAGTAATTCAAAAGCTGCAGCAATAGGAGCATATTGGAATATTTCAAATATCAGAGAAAAAAGAATAGCTTCTTGTGTGTTCAGAAATAATTGTTTTGAAATATCTATCATTGAGATAGGAGACGGTGTTTTTGAAGTATTAAGTTCGAATGGAACAACTTTTGATGTTAATGATATTCAAACAAGAGAAATATGTTCTCAAGCACTTGATAATCTTTACTATAATAGAGAACTTGATGAAGTTCTTATTGTTGGGAAAAACGATTATCTTTCAAAAAATAATGCATTAATTGAAGCAGTTAAAAGTGTTTTTGGTAATAGCTGTGGTTATGTAATAGATGATGAAAATCTTATTATACAGGGGTTGGCTATATATAGCAGTGTTTTTACTAAAAAAACTGATATCCTTTTGTTAGATGCTTTCCCATTTTCTATAGGTATAATAACAAGTAGAGATATATTTACTCCAATAATTTATCGTAATACTACTATTCCAACAAGAAAAACTCAAATGATTACTACTGTTGAAAATTATCAATCCAGCATAGAAATTCAACTTTTTGAAGAAATTATCGACAAAATAGAAAGCAACAATTCTAGTGCTTTTTTCAGGAAGTTTTCTTCATTCAATATTTCAGGTATTCCTCGTGCAAAAAAAGGAGTTCCAAAAATTGAAATAACTTTTAATATAAATGCTGATTGTATCCTAACCATAAGTATAAATGAACTCACAAAAAATAAAGAATTATATAAAAAGACTTTTGATAGTCTTAATGATTTAGACATATAAAAGGAGAGTATCTGTTATGAAAAAAACAACCTTTATTGTATTAATGCTTTGTTTTGCAGTCTTTGTTTTTGCGAACGAGCAGTTTGACAGAATCTTGGCTTTTGCAAACGCAGGCGATGCGGATTCTTGTTATGACGTTAGTTTGTGCTATCAATACGGATATCTTGATGTTGAGCCTGACGATGAACAGGCAGTTTACTGG
>JAIKVO010000224.1 GCA_024685655.1 Treponemataceae bacterium | reverse complement strand
TTCAAGCGTGAAAAAAGGTTCTAACGAGGTTGTTGCCGGAAGTCAGCAAATTGTAAAAGAAATGGAGAATCTTTCTGACGTAACGAAGAACATCAACGCGGAGATGCTTGATATGGCTTCGAGCATGCAGGGAATTTCTGCAGCGATAAACAAGGTTTCTAAATCTTCGGAGACGAATCAGGAACAGATGTTGCTGCTTGCAAGGCAGCTTAGTGCATTTAAGCTTTAATTGCCTGATATTACAGCGAACAATGCAAGCGGAGAATTTAAATATTTCTCCAAGGATTTAGGCAATTTATGAAGTACAAAGCTATTTTTGTGTTGCTATTTTCTTTTTGCTTTTCGTTGTGCTTTTTATCATGCAATAATTCTGTTGAGAGCCTGCAAGGAAACTCCGGACAATCCGGAACTACTGAGCAATCAGAGCCTGATGGGCAGGAAGAATTCCTTGAACCGGCGGATGACTGTTTTCTTGATTTGAAAAAAATCAGTTTCACATCTGCCATTGGCGATTCTTATGACAAGGAAACTTTTGTCCTTAATCTTGCGACAAAGTGGAAGTGTGCTCAAATCTGGCTTGGTGCTTTTGATGCATCGCTTTATCGTTATCTTCGTATTGAATATGAGCCTGTAGCTCCTGAAACAAACCAACCGTTCCGTTTGCATTGCCGTTATTCTGATGATACCGATTTGTATATGCTTTGTGAACGGAAAAGGACTGTTCAATACCTTTCTCTTGATGGAACAAAAAAAGGCAGTATAAAATCTGTGTTCCTTCAGTCAGTTAAAGACAATCCGATATCGGTGAAAATCAAAAGCATTTGTTTTACGCAAAGAAAGACTGTTTCTGAAGCAGTCGTTGATTCAGACGGGAATGCTTCAATCAGAGATTTTTCTGCGCTGGATTTGGTTGACAATATGGGTGTCGGCTGGAATCTTGCAAATACTTTTGAGGCGCATTCCTTTAGCTGGCAGGAGGATCCTCTTTTGCAGGGGCTTGAATCAGAATTCCATTGGGAAGAAATAGAGACTACCCCGGAACTGCTGAAATTTGCTTATGACAGCGGCTACAAAACAATACGGATTCCTGTCACTTGGTACTGCCATATAATAGACGACAATTATACGATTGATCCAGATTGGATGTCTCGTGTTAAATATATCGTCGATGAAGCTATAAAAATCGGTTATTACGTGATCCTGAACGAGCATCATTCTGTGCACGGTGATCATGAGACGGAGTTTGTCGAGCAATCTGACGGTTCAAAAAAGTTTTTGTCACGAGCGATGAATAAACCGCTGCAAAAAGGAGAAGGGTATCTTGTTTGTACCGATGAAGCGGACATTGCCGAATCAAAGCGTTTTTTGGGCGAAATATGGCGACAAATTGCCATCGCTTTCAACACAAGCTACGATGAGCATCTTGTCTTTGAAACAATGAATGAGCCTCGCAATGCCCGCGATGACCATCAGATAGATCCTAAAGGGCGAGCCGATCACGAATGGCAGCCTGGTTTGTTGTGTCCGTGGTACAAGGCGGATGGTTCTGTAGGGGGCTACTGGAGCGATGCTACGAATTGTGCCGAGTGCATTAGGGAATACGAAGTACTAAACGAATATAATCAGGTGTGTCTTGATGCAATACGTGCGACTGGCGGCAACAATGCGAATCGATTTATCATAATTCCGTCTCTTTGCACCGGACAAAAAACGATTGTCAATGAAAAATTCCGTTTGCCGCAAGATTCTGCGACAGATAAGCTGATTCTTTCTGTGCATTCGTATCCTTTCGGTTCTTCGCTTGAAGGCACAGATGAAAATCAGGAATACGATGATGCAAAAAAACAAGCTACAAAAAACACGATCGAGACTTTGTACAAGCGATTTGTCCTTGGCGAAGCAGGAGAGGGGGAGATTCCTTTACGGGAAGGCGGCGGACTTCCGATTGTGTACGGTGAAGTGGGTGCTGTTCGTTCAAAAGTTGCTTTGGAAGAAAGAATCAAATGGATTGATTTTTTTGTCCGTGAGGCGCGAGCGCATAAAATGAGTGTGCTTTATTGGGATTGCGGTGATGATAGGACTGGCTCTATGGCGCAAATTGACCGTGAGCATTGCAGCTTGTATGAGCCGGAGTTTTTCAGTGCGATGATTCATGCAGCCGCCCGGTGAGCTTTGTTTTTTTTAGAAAAAGTTCACCGGACACTGGGCTGATTTTCGAAATCAGTATGAGTTTTGTGAAAAATGGTGCGACTTTGCCTAGTTTTTCTTGTGTGGTCTGTTAGTTGGGATTCCATTCTGTCAGTGCATTTTTCGCATAGTTGTATTCCAACCGGCGAATGGTGTCCGACATCAGTGGTCCTGAATCTCCGTCATATAGGAACAAAAATTCCGGGCAGAACGGATCATTGAATATTTCGTTCGAGAAACCGAAAACCTCAAGGTTTGTGTTCTCGTATTGGCTCTTTGCGTCATTGTGAAGATATCCGGCTATTGAAGAGTAGCTTATTTCTCTTCCGTTGCTACCGTACCTGATAATCTGCAGCATTGCGTTCCTGTTTTCTAAAGTAGAATAAAGTATAACTTCTTCTTTGCCGCCTTTGCTGCCGACAAGGTAAAATTCTGTTATGCATTCTGAACCAGAGTAGTTATAGCTTTTGTAATAGATGTTAAAGTTGTCATAGTATGTTCCGGATGCATTCTTGGGAATGAAAGCTTTTTTCTGATAACCTGAAAAACTTACATTGCTGAAATTAAGAGCATATATACCCGCACAACAAATTGTGAGGATGACAAAAATTGCGGTCAAAAAAAGTTTGTTTCTCTTCTCCATAGTTTTCTCCAGTATTCTCAAAAATATCTGAAAAGTTTCGCAAGATTTAATGGTAAGCATTATACTTGCTCGGGAATTGCAATATATCCCTTATATCCAAAATATAACATGCGCAAAACAGATTGTCAAAGGAAACCCAAAGTCTCTTGATAGTAGAAAACTGTTTGCTATTATTGTAAAATCAATAAACTTAAAAAAAGTTTCGGAGAAAAGTATGGCAGAAAAAAAATCTCCCAAAAAAACAAGTGCGGTGCGCAACAACTTGTACGCGCTTTCGCTCATGTGGAAAATGTGTCCGCAAATGGTCGTTCACACTGCAATAATAAAGGCTTTGTACTACTTCGGCTGGCTGTTCTACAGTGCTTTTTTTATGCGCTATGTAATAAATGCCTTGCAAAGCGGCGAAACTTTTATGGCAATAATGATTTTTATCGGACTCACTGTTGCCGTATTCGCTTCTATGGCGTTGTACAACAGTTACGTTATGGGTTCGGTAAAGCCTGTTGCCAATTCGGAAATCAACAAAAAACTTTATCAAGAGCTTTTCAGAAAATCGCGGAACGTTGAGCTTGAATGCTTTGAAAACTCCGATTTTTACGACAAATACACTCTCGCAATGAAAAACGCAGACACCAGGCTTATAGAAACTGTCGATATGCTTTTCGGACTGATTTTCGGCTTTATCGCGAGTATCTGTGCATTTATCTTTATGTTTCAAGTTGACCGCCTTTCGGTTGCGTTCATTCTGTTCCCGATTATCGGAAACTTTGTTTTCAGGACTCTTAACAGCCGCATCGACTACAAACGCAACAAAGAGATGGCTCCGCACAACCGCCGCATCGACTACATCAACAGGATTATGTACCTGAAAGATTATGCCAAGGAAATCAGACTCACGAATATTTTTAATTTGCTCAAGCGTCAGTACACTGATGCTATTACTGGCGTTGCGGATGTAACTAAGAAGTTTGTTTTTAAGTCTGCGTGTCTTCATTGGTTTTACGTGATGTTCACCTTCACTTTCATTTTTGAGGGGCTTTTGATTTACGGGGCTTACCGAACGCTTGTCAGTGAAACGATGATGCTTTCGCAGCTCGCTGTTCTTACGAGTATGATGGTTTCTACTACTTGGATTCTTATCGGTTTCACGGATTCAGTGACGGCAAGCTTTAGGAACGGACTTTTTGTTGATTATCTGCGTACTTTTTTGGAATACGAGGAAAAGATCCCGGAAGATTATGACGGTGCGGATCCTGGCGAGACGATTGACTCGCTGGAGTTTCGGAACGTAGGCTTTGCATATAAAGACGAGATGGTTTTGAAAAATCTCAACATGAAATTCGACGGCGGCAGGACTTACGCGCTCGTAGGGCATAACGGGGCAGGAAAATCTACAATTATAAAGCTGCTTTTGCGTTTTTATGATCCGACCGAAGGCGAGATTCTGCTCAATGGCCGCAACATAAAGGAATATAATCTGCTAAAATACCGCGCGCTTTTTGCGACAGCTTTTCAGGACAACAGAATGTTTTCTATGACTGTTGCGGACAATGTTACCCTCGGTGAGGATATCCCGGAAAACGAACGCGAGCAGGTTGTGACCGATGCACTGAAACTTTCCGGCGTTTACGAGAAAGTAATGAGTCTGCCTCTTGGCATAAACACAACGCTTACTCGTGAGTTTGACGACAACGGTGCTGTTCTTTCCGGCGGTGAGTTCCAGAAAATAGTTGTTTCGCGAGCGTTCGCTCGTCGCTGCCCGGTTAAAGTTTTTGACGAGCCTTCAAGCGCGCTCGACCCTATTGCCGAGTACAAGCTTTTTGACAATATCCTAAAGGCATGTAAGAAAAACACCTTGCTTTTTATTTCGCACAGGCTTTCTTCGGTGCAGAACGCGGACTATGTGTTTTTGCTTGAGAACGGGCAGGTGAAAGAGGAGGGAACGCATCGCGAACTTATGGCTAGGCAAGGCTTGTATGCGGATATGTATCAGAAACAGGCTGAAAATTATCTTGCCGACAGCGCGAAACAGACGGAGGGAATATGGGCATGAAAAAGAAAGAAAAAAGTGCGCTGAATCTGGAAAAACCTAGTGTGGAAAGTGCAGACGTGAGAGGCAGTGGTTCCTGCAATGCAGCCGCGAAAGACGCTGGTGCGGCTTTCGGCGGAAGTTGTGCGAACTCTTCCAGCAAACAGGCTTCCGCCAAACAAACCTCTGCCAAATCTAAAAGTACCGTCCTCAAAAATCAGGTTTTTCTGTGGAAACTCTGTTTCAAAACGTGTCCGCTCTACATGATTTATCACCTTTACGACGCGTTCCGCTATCAGGGCGTGATTTTCCTGGAGCATGTGCTGGGCATCCGCTACGTTCTGCGCTGCGCCGAGTTCCACGAGCCGTTCACAAAAGCACTGTTTTACATCGGGCTGATCCTGCTTCTGAATATCATCCAGATAATCCCGGACGGCATTTTTATTTACGGCTGGCAGCATAAATACAAACCACGCCTGTACCGTGCGCTCAAGGAGCAAATGTTCAAAAAGGCTTCCGAAATCGATCTATACTGCTACGATGATCCGGCTTACTACAACGACTTCGTTCTCAGCGTGTCGGAAGCTGAAACTGCTATAGACCGTTTCCTTGAATTGCTGAACATGACGGTACAGGCTGTAACTGTTTTGCTTACTACAGGAATTTTCTATCTTATGACCGATCCGGTAGGAATCGTTTTCGTGTTCGCCTCGTTCATCCTGCGTTTCGTTGTTTCTAAAAAACTGAACAAAGTGAATTATGAGAACCGCATAGCCGTGAATCCGTACATGCGTAAGCGCGATTATGTAAGCCGTGTTTTCTATCTAAAAGACTTTGCGAAAGAGCTTCGGCTTCATCCGAATGCCGGCAAGCAACTTGAAAAAGAATTTGCCGACGCGAACGACAACATCATCAAAGAACATAAAAAAGTCGCAGGAAAACGAGTTTTGTTTCAGTTTCTTAAAGATTACGGAGTCGGCGATTTCTTAATTGACGGACTTTACATCACGTATCTTGTGTACAAAGCTGCCGTACTTCACACCGTAGCATACAGTGACGCGGTAATTCTTTTCAACCGGACTGGAAGCCTTCGCGGAAGCATGACCCGCTTTGCCGACCTTGGTCCGAAAGCACACGAGAACAGCATGTTCGTTGACAAAATCCGCGCGTTCTTGGGCTATGAGCCACGCCTTAAAAACGACGAAGGCGAGCCTGTGCCTGACGGAGCTGGCGAAATTTCGCTGAGCCACGTTTCATTCAAGTATTCTGAGCAAAGCCGCACCGTTCTTGACGATATCTCGCTTACTGTAAAGCCTGGTGAACATATAGCTATTGTAGGCTACAACGGCGCGGGAAAAACGACGCTCATCAAGCTGCTCATGCGGCTTTACGATCCCACAAACGGCACAATCACTTACCATGGAAAAGACGTAAAAACGCTCTGCCCGAACGAATATCACAAACGGATAGGCGTTGTTTTCCAAGACTTCCAGATGTTCGGCGCGAACCTTGCCGAGAACGTCGTGATGGATAACATGACTGAGCAGGAGCTTAAGGAGCGCACCCCAGAAGTGACTCGTGCGCTTGAGAATGCCGGCTTTTCTGAAAAACTTTCGCGTCTTCCGGACGGACTTTTCACCCAAGTCACGACCGAATTCGACAAGAAAGGCGTGGATTTTTCAGGCGGTGAAAGCCAAAAAGTCGCGATTTCTCGTGCGTTCTACAAAAACGCGGACATCCTGATTATGGACGAGCCTTCAAGCGCGCTCGACCCTATTGCAGAGTATGAGCTTAACAAAGCGATGGAGACTGCCGCAAAAGGCAAAACAGTTTTTTATATTTCACACCGCCTCTCCACAACACGCGACGCAGACCGAATCATCATGCTGGAGCGCGGACGCATAATCGAGGAAGGCACGCACGCCGAGCTTCTTGCGCGTAACGGTAAGTACTCAGAGATGTGGGCGGCACAAGCAGGAAAATACAACTGAAATAGGCGCCACCACCGATTTCGCTTTTTCAAGCTCAACCGGTGGTCGGCTGTTCCGCAGCTCACTACGCTCGGCCGCTTCACTCCGTCTGCCTTACGGCAGACTCCGCTCCAGTGGCTCACGCTTTGCGTGACTGCTCCATAGCCTGGCGCATCTTGCTGCCTGTGGTGCACCGAATGTTTTACAGTGTTTTCACGAACCGCATGAAAGCGGCTTTGCCTTCAGCAGTGTGCTTGTAAACGCCCGCATCCTCAAGGACTTTACTGAAAACTAAGCCTGTTTCCTGTTTAAGAATTTCCTCTGCGTTTGACGCGGTGAAATCCGGGTGAGTGCGAAGTATCTCCGCTGCCCATTCCGCATGCTTAGAAAGCGTCTCGTCTTTACTGATGTCGTTTCCAGCGAGCATTGCGTCTTTCAAAAGCGCAAGTTCTTTTTTCAGGCGGCTCGGCAGAACAGCAAGCCCCATCACTTCTATAAGTCCGATGTTCTCTTTCTTTATATGGTGCAGGTTCGCATGCGGATGGTAAACGCCGAGCGGGTGCTCATCTGTCGTGATGTTGTTGCGAAGAACGAGGTCAAGTTCGTAAAGGTCTCCGTTGCGGCGGGCGATAGGCGTAATCGTGTTGTGTATCTCGCCGTCTGTCTCCGCGAAAATAAACGCGTCTTTGTCTGTGTATGAACGCCATTTTTCAAGAATGTGTGTGGCGGCTTCCGTAAGCTCGTCGCGGTTCGCGGAGTCTATTCTGATAAGCGACATCGGCCACTTTACTATGCCCGCCTTTACGCCGCTGAACCCCGGCAAAGAAAACTCCGTTTCTACGGGAGCTTTTGCCATAGGGAAGACGTACCGCCCGCCCTGAAAATGGTTGTGCGTCAGAATGGAGCCGCCAACAATCGGGATGTCGGCGTTGCTTCCGAGCGTATAGTGCGGAAACTGTGTCACAAAGTCAAGAAGACGCACAAACGTATTGCGGTCTATTTTCATTGGAACATGTTCCGCGCTCAGCACTATACAGTGCTCGTTGTAGTAAACGTATGGCGAATACTGGAGATACCAGTTTTCGCCGTTCAGCGTAAGCGGGATAATGCGGTGGTTCTGGCGGGCGGCGTGGTTGAGCCTGCCTGCATAGCCTTCGTTTTCTTTGCAGAGCAAACAAGCCGGATATCCGCCCTGTTTTGCGTTTCGTGCCGCTGCTATTGCTTTTGGGTCTTTTTCCGGCTTTGAAAGGTTTATCGTTATGTCAAGGTCGCCGTATTCTGTTGCCGTCTGCCACTTAACGTCTTTTACGATGCGGTACCGGCGGATGTAGTCGGTGTCGCGGCTTAGTTTGTAAAACCAGTCAGTCGCTTTTTCCGCCGATTCCTCGAAAAGCTTGTTGAAAGTTTCTATTATTGTAGACGGTGGCGGTACAAGAAGCCCCATTATCTTTGTGTCAAAAAGGTCTCGGCTTATGATGCCCTGATCATCGAAAAGCTTTTTTTCTGCCGCGTAATCGAGCATTTCTTGTAAGATGCTCTCCAAATCATCTGTTTTAACGGCTGGAAGTTCCGGTGCGACAGGCGTTTCAAAGCCGTCAAGCGCGAACAGTTCCAGCAGTTTGTTCTGCGTGTAGATTACGTCCTCTTTCTTGATAAGAGCGCACGTCAGTGCGTAGGACGTAAGCCGCATAATGTTCTCATAGATTGTCATTTTCGTTTTCCCCTGATAAAATGCATATAGGATTGTGCCGCTCCCACAAGCATTGTTATCGTTGGCTATAATAGCGGATTTATTTGTTTTGGGAAACACCGTTAAAATTATCGAGGTTTTTATGAAACGTAGTTTTTCTTTTCGTAAGTGTGCATCGGTTCGTAGAGCTTTATTCCTGAATGCTTTGCTTATTTTCGCTTTGTGCTTTACAGGTTGCATTTCCATTGAAGCAAGAAAAGCATTAGCGCCGCCGCTTTCCGTTGTTGTGCATATAGATTCTGGCTCCGCAATAATAAGCGGTGAAATGAGCACTAACCCGAATGCGTTCAGGGATTACAGCGAGCGGCAGCCGGAAGGTTACATCACCGGCCCCGAACTCGATGCGGAACTATTTGTGGAAGGCTCTGAGTTTACTTACTCCATAACGTACGGCTCGGCTCTTACGCTTTTCGTGCGCCCTGCCAACGACGTTACGGACGAGAATCCGCTTGTGATAACTGTGACAGAAGGCATAAACACAAAATCTTATACGGTAAGCGGCTTTCAATCTGTAAAAGTCCTGCGTTTTTCAAACGATTACCAGATTGGCTGAGCTGTAGAAAAAATGCGCGAGGGGGTGTAGGGGTGTGCGAGCAGGCAGGTCGGTGGCCGGACTGTGAAGCGCAAACACGCTTGAGCGTGGTCGGAGGCGGAAGCCGTAGCCCCGAAACACCCGGTTCTACGCGCCCGTATATTCCTGTGTTGCTGTGTGAAATTGACGAACGGCTTG
>JAIKVO010000202.1 GCA_024685655.1 Treponemataceae bacterium | reverse complement strand
TGAACATCTTTCCGGCAATCTTTACCTTACCGTCGATGAAAGAAACTTCAGAAGCACCGGAAACACAAGGAGTTCCCATACCGCGGGCGACAACAGCCGCGTGGCTTGTCATACCGCCAGTTGATGTAAGAATACCTTCTGCAACAACCATACCGGAAATATCTTCTGGGGATGTCTCTTTACGAACGAGAATAACTTTCTTGCCTTCTTTAACCCATGCTTCTGCTTCGTCCGCGGTATAAACGATCTGGCCGCAACCAGCTCCCGGAGAAGCGTTCAAGCCCTTTGTAAGAGCTGTTGTTTTCTTTGCAACTTTAGGGTCAATCATCGGGTGAAGAAGCTGGTCGAGCTGGTCTGCGGAAACACGCAGAATAGCTTCTTCTTTTGTGATAAGTTTTTCAGAAACCATATCTACAGCGCACTTAACTGCTGCTGCACCTGTGCGTTTACCGTTACGAGTCTGAAGCAGGAACAGCTTGCCCTGCTGAACGGTGAACTCCATATCCTGCATATCATGGAAATGGTTCTCAAGGTTAAGGCGGATTTGGCAAAGCTGCTCGTAAACTTCTTTGTTGTCGTTCTCAAGCTTGTCGATTGTAGCTGGAGTTCTGATACCTGCAACAACGTCCTCGCCCTGAGCGTTCATAAGATACTCGCCGTAGAACTTGTTCTCACCTGTTGAAGGGTTGCGGCTGAAACAAACACCAGTACCTGAATCGTCACCGAAGTTACCGAAAACCATGCACTGAACGTTTACAGCTGTTCCTGCAAGATTCTTGATGTTGTTGAGCTGGCGATATTTAATAGCGCGCTCATTCATCCAAGAGCCGAATACAGCATCAATTGCGCCCCACATCTGCTCTACAGGATTCTGCGGGAAATCTTTTCCAACATGCTTTTTGTAAATAACTTTATAATCTGCAACGAGTTTTTCCAAATCAGCAGCATCAAGCTCTGTATCAAGCTTTACACCCTTTGCTTTCTTGATTGCATCAATAGCATCCTCGAAAGCATCAGAAGGAACGCCCATTGCAACATCACCGAACATCTGGATGAAGCGGCGGTATGAGTCCCATGCAAAGCGTGGGTTTCCAGAAAGAGCAGCAAGACCTTTAACAGCCTTATCGTTCATACCAAGGTTAAGGATTGTGTCCATCATTCCAGGCATAGAGATTGCCGCACCGGAGCGGACAGAAACGAGAAGCGGATCATTTGCGTCACCGAGCTTCTTTCCCATGAGTTTTTCAAGTTTTTCCAGATTTTCAGCAACTTCTTCTTTAAGCCCTGCTGGGTATGATTTGTTGTTCTCGTAAAAAAGCTTACAAACTTCCGTAGAAATAGTAAATCCCGGAGGTACCGGAATTCCAAGATTAGTCATTTCAGCAAGATTAGCACCTTTACCACCTAATTCACTGCGCATTGCAGCATCACCTTCGGCCTTGCCATTACCGAAGAAATAGACAAACTTTGTCTTTGACATTTGAGTTTCTTTCTCCTTAAGTCACATTAAGTCACATATCTTATTGTAAATAATACCATTGAAAAATATGTGATGTCAATGTATCATGTACCCACGTATCACAATATAACATCAGGGAAACTCACTACTCTATGAATATTTCTTATAAAACGCTTCCGGTATATGAACAAAAACAGCGAATTCTCGATACATTGACAGAAAATCAGGTTATAGTCGTACAAAGTCCGACTGGTTCCGGCAAGACGACACAACTTCCAGTTATCCTTCATGAAGCAGGCTACTCAAAAAACGGAGTCATTGCCGTAACACAACCACGCAGAATCGCAGCCCTTTCTGTAAGCGAATTCATATCGAAACAACTTAAGACAAGCTATCCTGGACTTGTCGGATACAAAATGCGTTTCGAGGACAAGACAGACAATTCAACACTCATTAAAATAATGACCGACGGTATTCTTCTTCAGGAAATGAAGCTTGATCCATGGCTGAGTAAATATTCGGTCGTAATGGTAGACGAAGCACACGAAAGAAGCCTTAACATCGATTTTGTTCTCGGCCTTTTGAAACGTATTCTACCAGATCGCCCCGACCTTAAAGTAATTGTTTCATCTGCGACGATGAACGCAGAGGCTTTTTCTGAATACTTCGATTTTTGCCCGATAGTAACCATAGACACGATAACTCATCCTGTTACCGTAATTTACGACCCACCGGCAATAACTGCGAGCACTGCATCCGCATCTGCAGAAGACGCGCTTTTAATGAAGATTGAGGACATTATCGACAGGGTGATTTCAAACAGGCATTCAGGTGACATACTGTGCTTCCTGCCCGGAGAAAAGGTCATAAAAGATTGTATTAAACGCCTTTCGCATTCTTCTTTTTCGCGGAAGATTCACCTTGTGCCTCTTTACGGACGACTCGCGAAGGAAGAACAAGAACGGGTTTTTGATCCGGCTCCATTCGGCAGACGAAAAGTAATAATCTCAACGAACATAGCAGAGACCAGCGTCACCATCCCTGGGATTGCAACGGTCATAGACTCAGGGCTTGCAAAAATGAATTTCTATAATCCGCGAACATACACGTCTAGCCTTACAGAGACTGTCATATCAAAAGCATCGTGCAACCAAAGAAAAGGCCGCGCAGGAAGAACCGGACCCGGAATCTGCTACAGGCTGTATACGAAAAAAGATTATGAAACACGCCCTGTTTACACAACAGAAGAAATTTATAGAACCGATTTATCAGAAGTTGTAATGAGAATGTCCGAACTGGGCATAACAGATTTTGAACAATTTCATTTTATATCACCGCCTGCACGCGAAGGAATGAGAAGCGCGATAGAGACTCTGAATATGCTTGAGGCATTGAATCCTGACAACACGCTTTCAAAGACCGGTTTGATAATGGCAAAATTCCCGCTTTTGCCAAGAATAAGCCGCATAATCACAGAAGCAATACTGAAATATCCTGATGTTATGGAGCAATCTCTGATTGCGGCTTCATTTCTTTCGGCACAGTCGCCATTCGTCCTTCCTCCAGGAGAAGAAGCTGACGCAAGGCAAGCTCATCATCGTTTCCGCGACATTCAGGGTGATTTTTTGACATACGTTACCCTTTTCAAGCTTTTCACATCAACAGAAGATACATCTGCATTCTGTGAGGAAAATTACCTTGATGAACGCGTAATGCTTGAGATTGTAAACATAAAGGAACAGCTTGAGCAGATTGTTTCAAACGATGGAATTCCAATTCTTTCAAGCGGCAGTTCCGACGACTACCTTTGTTGCGTCGCTGCCGGACTTATTCAGTTTGTCTGTGTACGCTCCAACAAAGAAAGCTACAGAACTCTCACTGCCGAAAACATCCAGATTCACCCAGGCTCAGGGCTTTTCCGCACAAGTCCGCTTTACATAGTTGCCGGCGAAATCGTCAGAACGTCGCGTATGTTTGCAATGACAGTTTCTCCGCTTACAAAGAACATACTTCACAGGCTTTCTTGCGACATAGAAAAGCAACTTCAGTCAGTTCGCAAAGTCAAGGATGACGATTTCGCCGGAGAAAGCGGGGGTTCATTCGGTGGAGTGTTTCTCGGCAATGCGCCGTCCAAAGTCGCCTCGTCCGGTATTAAGAAAAAATGCATGGGTACAAACGCAGAAAGCCGGATAAAAGACGAACGCAAAAAATCTGCCGCAGGAAAAGAGATTTCAGAAGAAAACTCCGTGTGTATTGGCAATACTCGCTTCGAGATAAAAAAAATCAAGGGCAAAAAGACAATTTTATTGCCGTGGAAAAAGCTTCATGAAGAATTATCTGCAAATCCAGACGCAGACATAATGGCGAAAGGCAGTGTAAAAGGAATTAAGGGCGTTATCCAAATGGACTCTTACTCTTTGCTTTCCGGCGAGAAATTTGACCTTATACTTAAGCTCGCAAAGTGCCTTGATTTTTCAATCCTTCCAGGTGATAAATGGAACAGAAAGATGAACGCTCATTTTCCTGAGAACAAAGCAGAGATCGCCGCCGCGCTCGAAGTTGTTCTAAGAGTAACAGAAGCAAAAGCTAAAAGCCGTGAGCTAGGGTTTATATGTCTTTTTACGGACGGGAATGGAACTTATTGGATGAAAGTATCGCGCGGATTTTCCACCGCACTTAATGAAAGCCTTTCAAGTCTTGAAATGCTTATTGATGAAAGTGCCGGTGAATTCTCCGAGGAGCAGAAGGCGCGTCTGAATGCGGTGTACAGGAAACTGCACGACCTGTACGAATAAGCGATTACAGTTCCGTTAAGAAGCGGTTTAATAACATTAGGCCAGTGGCATTCAGCGCGAAAAATGTATCGCCGTCTTTTTGGAACCGCACAGCGCGCCCCTGTTTTTCCCATTCTGCAAAAAGCCCGTTTTCTGCGCCGATCCGTTCAGAAAGCTCTTTGCCGAAACGCTTTTGATATTCCGCCGAGCTCACGCCAGACCGAAGCCTGAAACCCATCATTAAAAACTCGTACTCGCGTGTCGCTTCGTCAAGCTTTTCCACTTCTTGCGGGATGTGCGATATGAGCGTACGCTGCGTTGCGTTGCGATTTGTCTTGTCAGCGAGCTCCGCCACCGAGTATGCCTCTCTCGCCGCTGGACAATCGCTCTTGTCACCTCCCCCCGCATTTTGGAACGCTGCCCACGATGCCGTATACTCATGCACGGACTGTACGCCCGTCCAGCGGATTTCTCCTACAGTACCGGACGCGCCCGCACCGATGCCTATAAAATCATCCATATGCCAGTATGCTGTGTTGTGACGGCTCTCAAAACCAGGACGCGCGAAATTCGAAACTTCATATTGCAATATGCCAGCTTTTTCAAGCCGTTCTTTGCCTAAAAACCATTGACGTTCCGCGTCCTCATCGGTGCAGTGCGCGTCCCCGGAGCAAACTTGCTTCCAAAGCGGTGTGCCCTCCTCTACCATGAGCGAATAAAGCGACACATGATCAGCACCAGAACGAATTACAGTCTCAACGCCCTCAAGAAAAGCCACGTCGGAAAGAAACGGCAATCCTGCTATCAAATCAGCCGAAAAGCGCCGTGGACTTTTCCGCTGATTGCATCCATGCCTCAAAATATCACACCGCCCACTTGAGTTCTGTCCACATTTATCATTTCCACACATCCAATACTTTCCTATGCAATCAAGCGCGTAGATAACAGTTTCTGCGTCAGCTCTTCTTCCAATAAACTCAAGGACACGTTGATTACAAGACTGAATGCCGACAGAAAGCCGGTTTATTCCAACATCAGCTATACTAGACAAAAAATCATGGTTTATATCAGCCGGATTCGCTTCGATCGTAACTTCCGCATCATCGGCTATTCCGGCAGGAACAGCGTTTCGCACAAAAGCAAACAAATACGCCAGTTGTTCCGGTAACAGCAAGCTCGGAGTGCCGCCTCCTACATAGACTGTTCTCCATGAATCAATTTTATAAAGACGGCAACGATACTCAAGCTCTATTTTAAGAGCATCAATATACGAATCTGGAACAGCCTTTTCACACACCGATGGGACAGAGAAAAAATCACAATAACTGCATCTTGAACGGCAAAAAGGAATATGGATATAAAGCGGAATACTTTTTTTCACAGCCGACACAAATCAACTAATCAAAAAACAAACAAATCACAACGTACTGAAAGACGAGAGAGGGAAATACCGCAAGAAAGCCTTGCCACCGATTCTGTCTTTTGATACAGGTCCATAGATGCGCGAATCAACAGAGGATGTTCTGTCATCGGCAAGAAGAAAGTATTCATCATCGCCAAGAACAATCTCATCAAGCTGAGCTGGAATTCCGACATTACGTAGATTCTTGCCTTTTGTAAGCTCTATCGTTTCATACATCCTGGGTGTAAGCTCAAATTCTGTAAGATAATGCTGTTCTCCTGCGGGTTTTATATAGAGAACATAATCCTTCATATACACACTGTCTCCAGGAAGTCCTACAACCCGGCGAACCGATGGATTCCCAGATATCTCGTTTTCCGTCTTGAATGCCTGATATTGCTGGAAAGTAAAAAACTCAACGAAAAAGTTGACAGCCCTTTTATAAAACGGAAGCTCTTCCTCGACCTCCGGATTAACATATACAACGGAACCACGTTCAAGAGTCTTGTCAAAAATCGGAATCTGCCACGATGAATAGTTCGGAGCTATAAAAACAAATGAATTCTCAGGAAACTCAGGTTTCATGGCCTCTGATGATATACGCACTGGAAACATAAGGAATTTAAGAACGAGGTTCATAAAAACGAAAATGAGCAAAGCTATATAGATAATTATCAAAACTTTTTTGTGAAATTCTTTTCTTAAAGAAAACGAGAAATCATAAGGATTGGCTGCCATACTGATACCATATCATATAGACTTGCTGTTTTCAAGTCTTCGGAATATAATAATATCTATGGCAGAAGGAACAAAACTTATAGCACAAAATAGAAAAGCATTTTTCAACTATCAAGTTGATGAAAAATATGAATGCGGTCTGGAGCTTCAAGGAACAGAAGTTAAATCAGTGAAAGCCGGCAACATATCTTTCCCGGATTCATTCGCAGAAATCCGCAATAACGAAGTATGGATGAAAAACTGCCATATCGCCGAATACTCATTCTCATCAATTTTCAACCACAATCCGGACAGACCTAAAAAACTTCTTCTTCACGCAGAAGAAATAAAACGTCTTATACGGAAGACAGAAGAAAAAGGATACACACTGATTCCTCTTGATTTTCACCTTAAGAACGGAAGGGTAAAAGTTACTTTGGGTGTTTGCAAAGGAAAGAAGATGTACGACAAACGCGCGGATATAAAAGAGCGTGACAACAAACGCGACCTGCAGCGCGAATTCAGGAAACGGCTCGACGGTTAAATTCTCACAATTAAATATAATTTTGCTAAACGAATCTCAGTTACGACAAAAAAAAGCTCGCTACTTACAAAGACTTTGAGGAACGACTACGCTTCCTTGTCTTATGACTTTACATTTTCCGTCCACAAGAGACACGATAGTAGAAGGGACAGCATTGCGCTTATCTCCATCGTCTATTATAAGCTCAACTTCTTTCCCGAATTCCTCAATAATATCAGCGATATCAGTTAGAACAGGTTTTCCAGAGCGGTTCACACTAGTTGAGTAAATTGGAGCGCCAGTTTCGCGGATAACTTCACGGAGCCAGGCATCCCCAGGGCAGCGGACAGCGACGGTCTTTTTTGGCTTCGCAGCAAAGTCGCCCGCGCTCGCCACAACACTTTCATCGGAGCCGTCTGCCGCGTCCACAGCCGTGTTATCACGCTTGTCGTTCACGATTATCGTAAGCGCGCCAGGCCATAACGAAAAAAGCTCGTCGGGAAGAGGATCGTCTGTTATAAGATTTATGTCTTCAGGCGAAGAGATAAGCTGAATAAAAGGTTTATACGCTTCCCTGCCCTTTATGCGGCGAATCTCCGCGTCTGTTTCGTCAACACAAGAGTGCACATCACCAGAACAGCTTACAATTCCAGAAAAGCCATACACAGTATCTGTGGGAATTATTACAATTTTTTTTGCTCTTAATGCTTCTGCTGTCTTTATGACAGACTCTGGATCAGACTTGAGGTATTTCATCTGTAACTTCTACAATTTCAACGGGGAGAGTTATCTCATCATTGCCGTTCACAAGAACAGCATGCGGTGTCTTTTTCTTTTCTGAGTTCAATGATACAATCATCATAATCACCATCGAAATGCAAAAACCTATGATTCCTGCTATTTTACATATATACTCAGGAAGATACAATATCTCCTCTACATTCAAAACAGTTCCGGTATCGTAAACATTATGCTCAGGCATTCCTATGCCGGTTATTTTAATTATCTTCTCATTCTCGTATGCAAAACCTAAATTTCTTGCATAAGACTCGATTATTGCACGATCTGTCTTAAGAGCCTCGTATTCAGCAGAAAGAATATCATTTACTTTTTGAAGCGACGCTACATTTGAGGTGAGCCTTAGTTTTTGCTCATAAAGCTGGTTATATGCATAAAAACCATTGCGTCCGGCTGTTATTGAAAGTAGAATATATATAAATGTGCCGATGCACACAGAAATCATAAACTTTATACGTGTCATAATCATTTTGTCGGCATACGTTGGGTATTTTTTTACAGATAGTTTTATGGTAATCTCTAAAAAATCACCAAAGTGCGTTTTTGAGATTGCATTATATAAGATAAAAAATCGTACTACTAATGAAATTGCTTTTTATTACCGATAAGAATAAAGAGGTATCAGATTTATTCGGAAACATTGTTTCCTGACTGGTCTTTCGTAATTAATAAGGCTGAAGCCTTGCAAAATTACAGGATTGTAAATGTTGTGTCCAGAAATCCATAGATTTCGAATACATCTATTATATCCTTTTAAATATGATAAGTTTTGCCTTGGAGCAGGTATGTCATTAGAACTTGATAATATTAATGAACCGAATGAAGAAACAAAAGAACCGAAACTGGAGCAGTTTGGAGTTTGGATAAAAAACCCTCCGCATAACAACCAGTCTGAGGATGCTGCGAACTCTGAAAATTTGCAAAAATCCGCTGTTTCATCTGGTTTTGACGATACATTCGATATTCCGTCCGTCTCCAATTCCTACGACGGTTTTGAGAGCGCATCTTTTACTGACCTTTCAGATTTTGATATTGATGTTGATGACAAATCTTATTCAAGCGACACTTCTGCAAAAGAGGAAGATGAAAACTGGGATGATTTTAATATTTCAGAGTTTGACATTCCAGACCCACCGGAGTTTTCAGATTCTGAAAAACATGAAATCGATGATCAATTGCCGCTTGAATCGGCTTTGAACGATAAAAGCACCTCAGAAAATGATTTTACTTCTTCTGATGCAAAAAACTCACAGAAACAAGAAGAATCATTAGGCGATAGCGAAAATATTGACTTTGGAAATTCACAAGACGCACTTTCCGACAACAAAGAAACTCCTATAGCAACCCCAGATGTTTTAGATACAGCCGTATCATACGGTGCGGACGAAACATCCGTCTCAGACAATAAATCCGAAATGACCGAGAAATACGAGGATCAAAAAAAATCTTCTATTGAAAATGATTTCAATGATTTTCTTCCTTCTGCGGCAACGAATGATCTTGATATTTCTGACTTATCTGATTTTGATTTCGGTGATGACACCACATTTCCTGTTCCAGACAGCATTACCGGGCAGTCATATATAAAGGAAGAATCAGATAAGGATACAGAAAATAATTCAGGAGAAATACCTGAATCTACAGATCAAGATACCTCACTTACAAAGAGTGCCCCAGATGATTTTGAAATTACAGAAGATTTTTCTGGTTCAGAGACTTTCTCAATTCCTGAAGATAAAGAAATTTCAGAACATGAGGTCATCAATGAGAAAAATATAGAAGATTTTGATACCTCAGCAGAAGATATTTTTACTGAAGTTTCATCTTCTTCATCAATGTCTAATATAATGGAAGAAAACAACATTAACGCAAAGATTCCAGAGCCAGAAACTGAAAAATCCAATTATGTAGAAAGTGCTCCTGAAGTTGAGAAAAGTTCTGTATCAGAACGAAATAATTCCGCAAATCCACCGTCAAAAATCTCTGGTTATGATGAAATTTCAATTGCCGACATTTCCGGTGACATTGGAGCACTCGACGACATTAGCGAATCACATCAAACTGATGCAAAAACAGATGCATCTGACGATATCTTCATTACAGATACTCCTGACAATTCAAGCATCGGGGAAGAAATGTTCGGAGACATTGAGTTCGAAGATATTACGGCTGCTATTCCGGAAGAAGAAAAAGTCATTCCAAAAGCAGAAGAAATAGATGAAGTTGCAGAGGCAATTTTCAATAACGTTACAGAAGAAATAGATATTGATTCGTTCTTGAATGATTCTTCTGCCCCATCTATGGGTGGAACAGAGGAAATCAGCTTAGAAGATTTCATGTCTGATTCCGATTTCTCGGATGTATCTGAATTCAAGGATTTCATTTCTTCCACAAGTTCTGAAAAAAGTGATATCCTCAATGATCCGCCTATCGATATGTCGTTGACGTTCGACGACTCGTTTTCACTCGAAACAAAACCAAATCCTGAAGACGATATTGAAATGGATATTTCAGTAACACAGGATTTTATTACTGATATAGTGACTACCGGAGATGAAACGTTCGACAACTTTGATGATATATTCGAAAACATAACGGATATGAACGCACCGGAAGAACCGGAAATAAAGACGGAAGAAATCAAGGTCGACAGTAACATTGAATTTGATGACGTATCAGAATTTGATGACCTTCTTAATTCTTTTCAAGAGCCTACAGGAACAACAGATGAGTCAGTAGTAGTTCCTGCTTCGAAAGTAACTAAAAAAGTAGATTTTGATATTCAGGTAAATCTTGATGATTCAGAAATAAAACAAGAGACGATTGAGACACCGGATGATTCCGAAGAAGATGTTGTAGTTGAGCTGTTCACAGACAAAGGTTCTTCGGCAAGTCAAGTTACGGGCGGTTTCTCTGGTTCTTCTGAACCATCTTTCACTATGGATGATCTTGATGATTCTATTTCTTTCGTAGATGAAACGCCCGGAGCCCCTGCTTCATCTATTATCGATGATCTTTCGTTTGCAGGAGTGGAAATTGTGGATATTTCAGACAAACCTGCTGAGCCAAATTCATCTGAAACTGAATCTGAATCTGAAACAAAACAAGAACAACCCTCAAAAAAACAAGAATCAAAAGAATCAATATCTTCGATGGGTTTTGAAGGTGTTTCAACTGATTTTGATTTTCCCGAAATAGACGATGCTCTTTTTGAAAAAGCGATGGCGGCTGGCACGCAGCCAGATGATAGCGTAGATAATTCTATCGCAATTCCTGAAGACGAGCCAGACACAGATATTTCATTTGACGAACTGCCAGATACCGATGATATTTTTGCCACTGCTGAACAAGAATCCGCTGAAACAGATGATTCTCTTCCATCATTGGATGATATACCTGATTATACTGCGCCAGAAAAAGAAAACATTCAGGATGGAAATGTTTTAGCTGCCGGGATCGCTTCTGTAGCAGGTATTGCAGCAATTTCAGGCGCATTGGAAAATGCAACAGAAGAAGAGCCTTCATTTTCAGAGACTGATGATTCAATGAAAGAAGAAGAAACGACTATCGAAGATTCAGTTTCGTCAATCGAAACACCGATGACGGATGAAATTCCAGTAATAGATGAGTCACCATTTATTGAAGAAGAGCCGGTTAGCGACGAAACACCGATTATCGATGAAACTCCTGTTATAGAAGACTCGCCTTTTATTGAGGAAGATCCGGTCACTGATGAAACGCTGGTTATAGAAGACTCATCGTTTTCCGAAGAAGAGCCTACCATCGCTGAAACACCTGTAATAGAAGAAACCCCTGTTATCGATGAACTGCCAGCTATGGACGATTTCTCTATTTCAGAGGATTCACCTAGCACAGAAGAACCGAAGATAACTGAAGAAACATCTTTCACGAGCGAAGTAACTAATACGGACAGTTCTATGGACGATTTCTCTATTACAGATGAAATTCCAATAGAAGATATTACATTAGATATTCCAGAAGAATTCGATATTCCAGATTTGGACGAACCGTTAAATTTAGAGCAACCTCCGGTTTTGGACGATGATACATCATTAGCGGAAGAATCACCTGTTATTGAAGAGACTCCGGTTTTCGATGAAATGCCAGTTTTCGAAGAAACACCTGCCATCGACGAAACGCCAGTTTTCGACGAGACTCCAGTTATTGAAGAAACACCTGTAATTGAAGAAACGCCAGTT
>JAIKVO010000194.1 GCA_024685655.1 Treponemataceae bacterium | reverse complement strand
CCTGATTATGTTTATTGTCGCCTGGTGGCCATGGCGGAGAGGCAATACCCGTTCCCATCCCGAACACGGAAGTCAAGCTCTCCTGCGCCGATGATACTGCTCTTCGCGGGAAAGTAGGTAGCTGCCAGGCTTTTTTATTTTAAAATTTCCGCATATAAGCCCCGCATCTCCGTCCGGGTGGGGGTTGCCTGCTTCCCCGCGGGGAGCGGGAATCCGCAACGAGTGCGGAGCGGAGCTTCCAGCGGCGCGGAGCACGAAGTTTCGAGCGAAGTAGGTAGCTGCCAGGCTTTTTTATTTTAAAATCATACGTCAAATGAATCGCTTCGTTACTATTGAAGATGAAAAGAATTAAAAATACAATTTTTGTAAGAAATTTTTAAAAACTAAAATAATCACACCATCTTAAAAAGATTTAAAAAAAGTAGAAAGTTTTAAATAAATCTGATAGAATAATTAATCATGTATAAAGTTTTGATTGTTGAAGATCACCCTTTGTTTAGCGAGGGATTAGCACAATTAATAGAAACAATGCCTCAATATGAAGTATCTGGAAATGTAACTAACATTAATGATGCCTTAGCATTTCTTGATAGCAAACAAATGAATCTTGTAATCGTTGACTTAAATTTGGGCGATGAAGATGGACTCGAATTAATAAAACTTATACGAACAAAGTATTCAAAAATGGTTATATTAGTTCTTTCTATGCATGATGAACGCTTTTATTCTGAAAGAGCGTTAAAAGCTGGTGCTAACGGCTATATTATGAAAGAAGAAGCTGGTACCAAGGTACTTGAAGCTATAAAAACTGTAATGGCAGGAAAAGTGTGGTTAAGTGAAAATGAACGATTAAGGCTTAACGATTGTCTTACAGGATCTGGTAAAGGAATAGCAGTTGGAAATGATAATTTTGCGAATATTAATACTCTATCCAACAGGCAATTACAAATTTTTACATTAATAGGAAAAGGTCTTGGTACTTTAGAGATAAGTCAAAAACTGAATCTAAGCACAAAAACCATTGATACACATAAAGAACATTTGAAGCTAAAATTACACTGCAATACATCTCAAGAATTAAGACAACTTGCAATTGAGTGGGTTGGTCGGTAGGTAAAAGTACTTATACTTTATAACACGAATTAAAAGTTATACTTTATAGTATGAAGAAAATGGACGGCTATGATTTATGGTTGTCATATTCGCAATACAGTGAGAGTATGACAGCCAAATATCAGGAAAAAATAAAAAATGTCTACACTGCTCTAGGAAGTGAAATTCTTGATGCTGTTTCTGATGAAATAGAGCTAGCTTTTTCTTCTATTCTAAATACTAATTTTATATTAGAACGGTATGATACTGTTAAATTTAATAATCAGAGTCTTTTAATTGCACCATATGATTTACTTGATGAAGATATATGTGCAAGGCTTTCTTCAAATATGCTTCCAGAAGGAGATGGCTTTTCAATACTTTCTGTACAAGATTCTATACTTATTACGGGATTAACCGAAAAAGGAGTTTTGTACGGTTGCTTTGCTTTTTTACGTTTGCTTCAAACTGGAAAAAGTATTGAAAACCTGTCTATTATTTCTTCCCCAAAAGTGAAATGGAGAATTCTTAATCATTGGGATAATCTTGACGGATCCATTGAACGCGGATACGCAGGAAAAAGTCTGTGGAAATGGAAAGAATTACCAAATCTTATAGATTCTCGTTATAAAGATTATGCAAGAGCGTGTGCGTCTATAGGAATAAACGCCACAGTTTTAAATAATGTAAATACGCAAGTATATATTCTTTCGCAAGAGTATATAGATAAGGTAGCCTCGATTGCTTCAGTATTCCGCCATTACGGAATAAGAATATTATTATCTGTTAATTTTTCTTCTCCTTCTTTATTGGGTGGACTAGGCACCGCAGATCCTAGCGATAAAAATGTAATAAGATGGTGGAAGGAAAAAGCAGCAGAAATATATTCGTTAATACCTGATTTTGGAGGCTTTTTAATAAAAGCCGATTCAGAAGGTCAGCCGGGACCGTATATTTATGGGAAAGATCATGCAGATGGTGCGAATATGTTGGGGCGTGTATTGGAACCATATGGGGGAATTGTAATATGGCGTGCGTTCGTATATGGCCATGGTGAGATAGACAGGGCAAAGAAAGCCTATTCTGATTTTAAACCATTAGATGGCAAATTCCTTCCGAATGTATGTGTACAAGTTAAAAACGGTCCTATTGATTTCCAGCCGAGGGAACCGATTCATCCACTTTTTGGTGGAATGGAAAAAACAAATATATTTATGGAGTTTCAAATAACACAAGAATATCTAGGACAAGGAAATCATCTTGTTTTTTTGGCTCCAATGTGGAAAGAAATACTTGATTTTGATACTTTCGCAAATGGGGAAGGTAGTTCAGTAGGTTCAATTTTAGCAACAAAAGATGATCCAAAACGTATAACAGGAATTGCAGGCGTTTCAAATATCGGTTCGGATAAAAATTGGTGTGGATCGTTGTTCCATCCTGCAAATTGGTACGCATTTGGAAGATTGTGCTGGGATTATACACTTTCTGTAGAAGAGATTGCAGATGAATGGGCGGTTTGTACTTGGGGAACGAATCCAAAAGTTCTTGAGGCCGTAAAATTCATATTAATGAATTCTTGGCAAGCATGTGTCGATTATATGACACCACTGTGTTTGCATCATATAATGAAATATAATCATCACTATGGCCCGGATCCGGCTTGTGATGAAGGAACACGAGAAGATTGGAAACCACGATATTATCATCGTGCGGATTCAGAAGGACTTGGTTTTGACAGAACAAGGAAAGGCTCTGGCGCTGTAGATCAGTATCACAAGCCGGTTTCAGACATGTTTGATGATATTCTGACTTGCCCAGAAAAATATTTATTGTGGTTCCATCATGTTCCTTGGGATTATAAGCTTTCTTCAGGCCGAAGTTTGAAAGAGGAGCTTTCTTTTTTATACGAAAAAGGTGTGAAAGAAGCAGAAGCTCTTCGTGACAAATGGATAGAAATTAAGTCTGAACTCGATAAAAAAAGATATGAAGCTGTTCTCGAAAAACTGAATATCCAATATAAAGATGCAAAAGAATGGCGAGATGTATGTCTTGATTATTTCTTGAAATTTGCAGAATGTAAAAAAATCGAAAAATAAAAAGCGCTCCAAAAAACTGAAACTTTCAAAGAGCGCTTAAATTCAATACAGTTCTTTCTACGAAGCTAAATGCAGTTTAAGCTGAATACACGTTCCGTTCTGCTCTGTAGACGTGAGTTTGTATTCGGCACCAATTTGGTCTGCTCTGTACTGCATAGAGCGCAATCCAAGTCCGTGTGTTTCTTTTCGGCTGTTTTTTGTAGAGATATTTTTTATTCCATGGCCGTTGTCGCTTACTGTGACTAGAAGAAGTTTATCTTTTGCTTCTATTGAAACTTTTACTTCTGTTGCCTTCGCATGCTTTATTGTGTTGTGCATGGCTTCTTGAATAATCCTGAAAATAGCTATTTGAGCGGCTCTCGAAACCGGAAGTGGTTCTGGAGCTGCCCATGTGTATGTACATTTGCAGCCTGTCTGTTTTTGTAAAGTATGGCAAAGATTGTCAATTGCCTGATTTATACCAAGTGCATCAATATCCATCGGGAAAGAATCATGTGCATATTGCCGCGTTCTTGTTAGAGTTTCGTCAATTTGGTCGGAAAGTTCGAGCATCTTTTGGTTTCCAGCAGACATTCCGCGGCATTTCATGGATATTCCTGCAAGCCGTTGACATATATCGTCATGCAGATCAAGGCTGAAACGCATTCTTTCCAGTTCGCTTATTTTAAGAACCTCTGCTTCAACTTTTATGCGTCTCTGTGATTCGCGTTTTAGCTTGTTGTTGGTTGAAACAAGGTCTTTTGTACGTCTGTTGACTTCTTTTTCAAGCTGTTCAGCACGTTTTTTTTCTAAGTTCAAAATGTAAAGACGCTGTAATGCATTTGCCATAAAAACAGAGGCACTGCACATGTGCTGATGCGCAGAATCATCGGATGTATAAACAATAAGCCCATAAACTACGCCGCCAGCACGTAGATATCGCATATCAAAGTTTGCGGCACCTGTGTATTCGGGTGTTATATAATCCGAAAAAAGCGTTTCCAGTTTGAGTGGTTCAGGCGTGTCGAACAGGGGGCATTCTTCATAATGCGTCTTTTTATAAACGAGCGTTCCCTTTAGAGGAATGAGTTCTGATGGCTTTTCAAAGAAAATCAGGAAAAAAACTTGGACTTCAAGATAATTCAGAAATTCTTTAAGGTTATCGGATATATCGGCAATTGAAGAAACGGTGTTCAGCTGTTCCCCGAAAAGACTCGTGTTTCGCATATAGCGTGTAACTTTAATCGCTTGATACTGCATTCTTGTAAGCTCAGCTTTTGCACTGTCAAACATACGCTCCGTTTCGGCTTCAGTATATGAAGCATGCTTTTCGGAGCATCCACAAGAATTACGGACATGAAGACTGCAATCAACTTTTATCAGTTCTTTTGAAGGCCGCTGCTTAAGCATTGTATACATTGCCTCTACGGAACGCATTCCCATCTCATCAAAAGGCTGCCGTATCGTGGTTAGTGAAGGAATCGTAATTTGAGCGCGTTCTGTATCATCAAAACCAGTTACGGCACAGTTTTGCCAGCGGATATCTGTTCGTGTTTTAAGTATTTTCAGTGCACCTATGGCCATCTCATCATTTGCGGCAACTACGACATCAGGCGGATTATTTATGTTCTGCTCATAGTATTTTGTCATTACGGCTGAACCTGTATTCTCGCTGTAATATCCGTGTGTAATGTCAAAAGTAATATCTGGATAAGTATTTTTCATCTTGTTGAGGTAAGTTCTGAAAACTGTCTCACGTAGAATATTGTCGCGATGCTTTTCAGGACCACCGATATATAAAAACCGTCTGTAATTATGGACAAGCACAAGATGTTCCATAAGTTGCTCCATTGAGGTGCGGCTTTTAATGATTATTGAGCAAATACCGTCAATGTGATCACCGATTGAGACAAGAGGAGTATTGGGAAAAAGTGTGCGGAGCTTTGAGAATGCGTCAGCAGGAATGTATTCAGTTATCGCTGGTGTGAGAATAATGACACCATCAGCATTTATGAACCGCCTTGATGGGAAAATATTTACGTCGGAGTTGAGAGCACGATTGACGTGTTCCTGTTGAATGCAGATAAGGTTAAGACCAAGTTCGCCAGTTCGTTTTTTTATACTGCGATATATTGAAAGCTGATAGTCTTCATCAAGACTGTTTACATAAAGAGCAATTTTCATAATAACGATTATACACCTATTCCTTAGTGAACGGAACTGCCTGACCTGTGTTGTGGAGAATTCGGCTCATCCGCCCGAATCTATAATTAAAAGCAAACACAGACTTAGCTTCGTAAACCTTCAGTATGCCTGAGTCAATGAGGTGGACTTTTGGGGGTGCCTTTCATATAATAAAAAGTATGGAAAATAATTTGTCTTTACATAAATTGTATCAGTCTGGTATGGTTTTGCAACGGAATTGCAGTAATTGTATATCAGGAAAAGCTGGTTCTGCGGAGGTTGTGAAAGTTGCATTCAGAGGCATGGAATATTCTGCAAAAGCCGATGAAAATGGTGATTGGGAGCTTTGTTTTAATCCCGGAAATGCCGGCGGACCGGACACACTTGTCGTTACAGCAGGCCGCAATGAAAAAATCACGCTGACTGATGTTTATACAGGCGAGCTTTGGCTCTGTTCCGGGCAGTCGAATATGCAGCTCCAGATGAACAGATTGCGTTTTTCGTTTCCAGAAGAATTTAAGCTTGAAGAAAATCCGCAAGTAAGGGTATTCACAGTTCCTGTGCGCGGTTCTTTTGTTCAGCAGGATAATCTTGATGGCGGACAATGGCTTTCCGCCCGCCCTGAGAATCTGTGGGATATGTCGGGTTCATCTTACTTTTTTGCGAAAAAGCTTCATGCGCTTACAGGCGTGCCGGTTGGAGTTGTAAATGCGAGTCAGGGCGGTTCCCCGATATCTGCATGGATGAGTGAAGAATGTTTCCCTGCGGACAGCGAGTACCGAAAAATGCTTGAAAAATGCAAAGACTCTTCGTTTGTGGAGAAAAGCAAGGCGGAGATTGCGGAAAAAATACGGCAGTGGTATGAGGATGTGGACGCTAAAGATAAAGGAACAATCGAAAACTGGGCATCGTTATCAGTTCCTGCAGATTCGACAATTTTAGCAGGATGCGCGACGTCCCCCCTCTATGATGGAAATGGTAGGACTGATGTTACTCCGGAGTGTGCTGCGAACACGCCATGTGACGGAAATGACGCAACTGGAGTTGGTGTTGTGGCTGCGAACGAGACTGAGGCAGCCGCTGATGCGGGATTTTCACCGAGCAACATGTGCGACATATTTTCAGACAGCTCTGAATGGAAGCCGTTTAATATACCTGGAAAACTTGGCAAAAGCGGAGACGCAGGCGTTTTTTGGTTTAACAAAGATATCGAGCTTACAGAAGAGGAAGCCGCCATTTTGAACCGGGAAAAAGCGTGGTTGTGGCTTGGACGTATAACGGATGCAGATGTTGCTTTTGTAAACGGGCAGAAAGTTGGCGGAGTTCCGTATATGTACCCGCCAAGACGCTATGAAATCCCTGCTGGGGTTCTGCACGCCGGAAAAAATACTTTGTCTGTGCGGGTGACACTTTGCGGAACCAGCGGTCCGCTTTTGTTCGAGGAAGAAAAGCCGTATATGCTTTTTTCTGCGAACGTGCTTACCGAAAGCTGGAAGAAAGCGTTATATTCAGCGGTTTGTGTTAGCCCTGCAGAGCGCAAGGCAACATCTGCGGAAGGATACGTTTGTATCGATTTGAGTGGTGTGTGGATGTACCGGGTGGGATGTACAGCAAAGCGGCGACCTGACGAAATTTTCTATGAGTGGGGACCTACCGCTTTATACAACGGAATGCTTGCACCGCTGTTCAAAATGTCGTTCAGGGGTACGGTTTGGTATCAGGGGGAGTCCAATGCAGGAAATCCTGAGGAATATAAGTGGCTTTTGAAAAACATGATAGAGCTGTGGCGTTCAAAGTTTACGAACAGTCCTGCATTGAAAGACGGAAACAGACTTGCGTTCGTGGTGGCAGAGCTGCCGCTTTGCGGAATACGGGCTGCTGCTCCTGATTATGAGGCGGACGTGGAACGGTGTCGCAAGTGGCTTGAAACAGCGGATGACTATGTTTTTTCTGGCAGAGAAGATTGCTGGTCAGCATTCAGGCGTATGCAGACGGAGTTGACGCGGAAAATCCCAGATATTGCGCTGGCTTCGTTTTATGGGGCCGGAGAGTGGAACGATCTTCATCCCGAAGATAAAAAAACGGCTGGTTATAAAATGGCAGAGGCGGCATTCAAATTTATCGAGTGATAAAAATCATTTGTACCATAGTTTTTATCCGTATTTTGCTTTTGTCTATCGTTATAGGACTGTTTTAGAAGCTCACTCTTTTGAATCGACAATAACGCGTACACTATTGGAAACTTCGCTATGAATATGCGCTGGTGTTGTAGATTCATTACAAAAAGAATGAAATATCGTTTTATTCGGGTAATTCATAATTTTTTCGTTGCATCACCGGATATGTTGTGATAATGTTTAAATATGGCAGAAATAAGTAACTCTTCAATAAAAATTCTTGTCGCTGACGATAGCAGTGCAATATGTACTCTTCTGGATCATACCCTTTCAAAAATGGGATACGATGTAACCGTATGTAACAATGGAAATGATGCATGGCAACGGATTAAAAAAGAAAACTATCACATGATGATTTTCGACTGGATAATGCCTGGCATGACAGGAACTGAACTGTGCAAAAAGATACGAACCTTAAGGGGCGACAGTTATCGCTACATAATTCTGCTAACAGGAAATGATGGCGCAAATGATATTATAGAAGGTCTTAAAAGCGGTGCGGACGATTATCTTGTAAAACCGGTGTCAATCGCACAACTTAAGGCTCGCATAAATGTCGGAAGAAGGCTTATCGCATACGAGACGGAGCTTAAGAACACTGAAAAAGATATCAGGCTCAGTTGTTACAGAACATTAACAGAACTGGCGGAAGCACGCGATTATGAAACAGGAGCGCATCTTGCACGAATCGCGGGACTTTCAAAGAGGCTTGCGCAGGAATACGGATGTGACGAAGAATTCTGCAATCAGATAGAGCTTTTCTCGCCGATGCACGATATCGGAAAAGTCGGCATTCCAGATGGCATACTTCACCTGCCGCGCGCGCTGAACCCAAGTGAATTTGAAATAATGAAGTCTCATGCGCAAATTGGATGGCAAATCCTGAAGGATAAAGAAACTCTTGAAGTCGCGGCAGAGATAGCGTATACACACCACGAAAAATGGAACGGTACAGGATATCCACGCCGCCTGAAAGGTGAGGAAATTCCGCTTACAGGAAGAATTGTTGCCGTTGCTGATGTATATGACGCTATGCGTTCTGCACGGCCTTATAAAACGGCTTTCTCGCATGACGAAACTTCAAAATGGATTATCCAGCAGTCAGAGCAGTATTTTGACCCGTCCGTGATAGAGGCATATGCTCGTTGTGAATATGATTTGAAAGCAATATTCGACAGCCAGTATGATGCAAAAAAGATAGATTTTACGGTACTTCCGAGCCATTCCTTTGACGAATAACAAAAAACCGCGCTTCATGCGCGGTTTTAGTTTCAAGAGCTTAGTTTCTGAAGCTATGTATTGGAGCCGGAATACGACCGCCTCTGTTTATAAAATCCGCACAGCCGAATTTGTTTACTGGTAATATCGGTGCACCTCCGAGCAAACCACCGAATTCAGCCCATTCTCCGACTGTTTTGCCCGGAACTGGGATAATTCTAACGGCGGTCGTCTTGTTGTTCACCATACCAATGGCCATTTCATCCGCGATTATTCCGCTTATCGTTGTTGCAGGTACATCACCTGGAATCGCTATCATATCAAGACCGACAGAGCAAACGCACGTCATCGCCTCAAGTTTCTCAAGGCAGATAGAACCGGCTTTTACGGCGGCAATCATACCCTCGTCTTCGGAAACCGGAATAAACGCGCCGGAAAGCCCGCCAACAGACGCGCTCGCCATTACGCCGCCTTTTTTTACCATGTCTGTAAGCATTGCAAGAGCAGCCGTGGAACCGGGCGCACCGGCAGACTCAACACCAAGCTCCTCCAGAATGCGCGCAACAGAGTCGCCAACAGCCGGAGTAGGGGCAAGCGAAAGGTCAAGAATGCCGAAATCAACGCCGAGCCTCTTTGCTGCTTCCGCGCCGACAAGCTGCCCCATACGTGTAATCTTGAAGGCCGTCTTTTTAATGCCGTCAGCAACAACATCAAGCGGCTGACCTTTATACTGCTCACAAGCGGCTTTTATAACACCGGGGCCGGAAACGCCGACAGAAAGCACTGCGTCGCCCTCGCCCGGACCGTGGAACGCTCCTGCCATAAACGGATTATCCTCCGGCGCGTTGCAGAACACAACGAGTTTTGCGCAGCCAAGACCGCCGCGGTCAGCCGTTCTCTCCGCTGTGGCGCGGATAATCTCGCCCATATCTTTTACGGCGTTCATGTTGATGCCGTTCTTCGTTGTACCAAGGTTGATCGAAGAGCAGACGCGCTCCGTAACAGCGAGAGCCTCTGGAATAGAGGCAAGGAGCGTCTTATCTCCGGGTGTCATGCCTTTTTGCACGAGCGCGGAAAAACCGCCAATAAAATCGATATTCAGCTCTTTCGCAAGCTCGTCAAGCGTCACAGCCCACTCTACGTAAGACTTTTCGCCCGATGGCTCCGCAACTAGTGAAATCGGCGTAACGGCAACGCGCTTGTTGATAATCGGTACACCGAACTCGCTTTCTATGGCGCGTCCAGTTTCTACGAGCTTCCCTGCATAGCGCAGAATCTTATCGCGAATGCGGCGGCGGCTCTCTTTTCCGTCCGCGCAAGCACAGTCTCGCAGGGAAATACCCATTGTAATGGCGCGGACATCGAGCTTTTGCCGCATGAACATATTTACAGTTTCTTGAATCTCACCGGGAGTAAACAGCATTTTCTTCTCCTATATTTTGCACATGTCGCGCACTTTGCAATTTGCCGGGCATTGCACTGCCCAAAAACCGAGCGACTATACGCGCTGCATCGCGCTGAAAACTCTCTCGTGCATGATGTTAATCTCTACTTGCATTTTTTCGCCAAGTTCGTTCATGCTTTTTCGCAGTTCATCTACAGAAATCACAGATGACGACAAATCAACCATCATCATCATAACAAAATTGCCGGAAAGAATAGTCTGGCTGATATCCGCTATGTTTATCTTTTTTTCAGCGAGAAACGCGCTGACGCCGGCAATGATACCAACCTGATCAGTGCCGACTACCGTAATAATTGCATTGTTCATAGTGCGTACAGTATAGAAAAGAACTGTTTTTAGGGCAAGATGTGCAAACTGCCGCTATTTTAACTCCATCCGCATAGAAACTGTGCCTTCAGTGTTCGAAACTTCTTCAAATCCCATCCGCTGATACAATCCATATCCTATGCTCATCACGCTTGGTTTCGTGGTGAATGTAACTTCCTTGAACCCCAGCTTCCGGCTTCGGTCAAGCATCGCGTTCATAAGAAGCCTTGCATAGCCTTTTCCCCTGTATTCAGGCTTGATGTAAAGCCTTTTTGCCTCACAAGAAATCCCCGTCGATATTCCTTATGGCGATTGTTGCAATCGGCGTTCTGTTCTCATATCCTATAAGAAGCGCACCGCCTTTGTAATATCCATCAAGATCCGCAAGCTCTTTGTCCAGCGATACAAAACAGCTTTCCGCCCCTTTTATTTTGGAGTATTCCCGAATCAGTTCTTTCGCAACTTCGTAATCATCGCAGTCTTTAATTTCAAAAATGTTTTCCATATCTTTTTATGCCGAACAGCACCCGCATTTCTTTTCACTGTTTTGTACACATGAAAGTCCGTCTATGAACTTCTTGAAATCTTGCAATGTATTGCAGTTCAAAGAATAATGATGCCATTTGCCGTCTTTTCTGTCATCCACAAGCGCGCATTCAACCAAAGTTTTCATGTGGTGCGAAAGCGTTGGCTGAGTTATCTGGAATTTTTCAAGAAGCTCACAGCCGCATTTTTCACCATCCGACAACATCTTGATAATTTCAAGCCTGTTTGCATCTCCAAGTGCCTTGCACACTACCGCTACGTCAATTGAATTCATATAATCACCTCACATTGATAAGTATCAATATGGAATTTGTATCACATGCATAGATGTTTGTCAATGTGTTGTCTCGTTGTTCGCTTTTTTCGTTATTGAAGAAACACGCGAAAACTTATACGATAACTGAATGAATTACATTTCTCTTATTCTGCGCATTGCTTCACTCACGGCAATCGCGATGTTGGCGGCAACAATACCGATGCGCAAAAAAAAGCTCGATGCAAAACTCGGAAAGTGCCTTATCCCGCTTTCCCAGAAAAAAAGTACGCTTTTTGTGGCGGTTCTTGTCCTTGCACCGCTTATAATTGTTTTTCAGTGGTTCAGAGTGTTCCAGTTCTACATTCAGGTGATTCTTTGCCTTTCTGCCGTTCTCGCCATAGAGCTTGCCGTACGCGACAAAGTTCTTGGCTCAAAGTGCGGAGTTTACGAAAATGCGATTATAGTTGACGGAAGACTTTTGCTGAAAGAGGATATCACCGCACTTCCTACGCTCGAATACGAAAAAGAAAGCGAGTCTTTTAACGGCGAGAACGGCGACTTCTACAGAAAAGCGCTGAAAATTGTCACGGAAAAAAACGGCGTAATCTTCGTCGGCTTTTCCAGCGAAGAAGAACGCAACAGTGCGGTAGAAATAATCAAAAACTGGGTAAAATAAACGACGCTGATAAAGGCTCGGTGGTGCCCAAAACGTGCTCGAAAACTTGCGGCTGAAGTTTTATGAGCGAAAAGGCGAGCGCGCTCCGGACACAAAAAAACCGGCTCGTTTGAGCCGGCTTCTAAAAGGCACCAATCAGAATCGAACTGATGCATAACGGTTTTGCAGACCGCTCCCTTACCGCTTGGGTATGGTGCCATAACGCTAGTTACTATAACAAAAATAAAAACGTTTGTCTATATACTTGTGAAAACGTTTTTTATCCATGTGCTTGAAAACTATGCTGTCACTCAGATTCTTCAGTTAATTATCACTTATTTTTCATGTTAGCTGTTTTGAGATTATCTGCAAAATTTGAGCGGTAAGACGCTTTAAATTTGTACACTGAATCAAATGCGGATATATTTCTTTCAGGGCTTCATATGTACTGTATCCATCTTCTTCCGCAGCATCGTCCAGCGCAACAGCTATGATATTTGTTCCACGGGCAATAATCTTTTTGGCTGCATTTGCTGTATCTTTGTTTGCGACTGCTCCATAGTATTCATCGTATTTATGAGCAGGAGCTCCGTCAGAAAGAACAATAATAAGCTTGTTTTCGCAAAAAGTTTTCTGGTTGATATATTTTTCAGCCCAATACAATGCTAGTCCGTCGCGGTTGTCGCCGTCTGCGTCAAGCTGCATGATATTCAGTTTTTCTTCTTCTTTGGCTTTAAAGTCCACAAGGATATTAACATCGATTTCAGGCTCTTCAAAATGTCCGCGGTGCTCAACTATTGCGTGTTCGATCCTTTGCTTTTTTTAAACTTCATGAAGAATTACGCTTGAAATCATTGCGGAATTTCTGCGTGCGCCCCACATAGAGCTGCTTCCATCAATTAAAAGCAAAACTGACATATCGGGTATTTCATTGCCTAATTGCTTTCTGAACCAGAAGCGTCTATTTACGTCCCCAAGTTTTTTTGAATCAATTCCATTACCGAACAGAAACTTACTTTCGCGGACAGGAACTTGTGCCTTAAGAATTTGCAAGAATCTTGAGTTATATGAATTGATATTAAGTTGGTACTGATTGTATATGTTTTTGTATGCCTGACGCAGATTCAAATTTATCTTCGGGTGGTTTTCGTTGATTTTTATGTCCTTATGAACTGCGCTTGCGCCTAAGCTGTTACCAGAATGTTCAACTTTCAATGGCTATCTCCGATGGGCAAAAAAAATGCGGGGAGTCTCCCCGCTATACGGTTGGCCCCGGGTACTAAGACCGAGCCAAAATGTACAGTTCGTCAACTGCACATTTAAAATATAATGCAGTTTTCATAATCCGTCAATTGAAAAGTAATTTTTTGTTTAGTAATAACTTATTGCGAAACCCACATATCATTATTATCATTTTCTCAAACAATTTTTTATACCTTACTTTTCATCTTTGTTGACTTTTCGGGTAATCAAGAGGCTTTCTATCGGGCGGTTCAGAATACGGCTAAGAACAGTAAGCGTATCAATACTTGGCAGCGTTTCTCCGTTATACCAACGGTAAATACCCTGCGGCTTTTCCCATCCCATTATTCTGGCAAAGATTTTCGGGGTTACGCCTTCTTCTTTCATGATTTCTTTTATATGCTTTCCGGTCGCTTCCATGTCTATAACAGGATGTGAAGATTTTTCTTTATCTCTGCCATACAATACTGTTTTGTACTCCGGGAATTCATCATTGCCTAAAAATCCGTGGACACGAAGGAGCTGTACTACTCCTGAACCGAAACCACTGTTTTCCATCATGCGGAGTTTGTAGTCTTTCGTATGGAAATAATTTTCCCCGACGTCTTTCGGAAACAAATCCTCATAAAACCCGTCATTGTATGCAAGTCCTATCTCAACTCTTTTGCGATAATCCTCCTCACCGTCCTCTTCCATATCTCCGAGGTAATATTTTTTGTATGCATCTTCAAAACGTCCGATGGTGATTCGGTTCGCAACCAGGATATTCGGGTATACATCGTATTTTTGTTTGAAAATCTCGCAATAATCTTTTATTTCCTGAACCCAGTTCTTGTACTTCCTGATAAAAGTGACATAAGTAAAATCGGCTGGATTGTTTTCATAATATTCTTCTACATCCGGTTCGTATGGCATATCGCTTTGGTCTTCGCATTCATCGTAGAGGTCAGCGAATTCGTCCTCGTTGTCTTCGTCATCAGGATAATCAAAATCAGAGGCTTTGTCTGATTCCGGCGGTACGTAATCGTCGCATTCTTCGATTGGGGGAACTTCTTTACACTGGTCTTCGAGCCACGGAAAATCCAAATCTGAAGCAGTGTTCATTATGGTGCTGTTTTCACGGATAATTTTCTCACGTTCTTCTAGCGTCATACTACAACTCCCATTTTTTCTCTATAACTTTAGGATACGTTTCTTTTACTTTATGAATAATCTTCCTTTTTATTTCCGAAATAACTGGATTATTGATGCCATTGTAATCACCGAAATATTTGTTTTCGATTTTCACCTTAAAAGAAGTGCAATGATTTGGCCATGGAACTTCTTCCATTTCATCAAGTTTGTCTTTGTATTCCTGAATTATTTTCTTAATATCTGCAGCAAAGCTTTCTTTACTGAATTTTACTTTTTCTATTGTTGTCGGTTCATAACAGTAAGTCTGCATGTGCCGTACAGTAAGGTCACCATCTTCTTTGATAATGATTGTGTTTTCATAATCTTCATCCATTTTTGTATAAGAATAGGTATATTCAAATACAGTGTTCATAATGATTTCCTCCTGATTACAGTTTAATTATACCAGGGAAAGAACCAGAATGCATTCAACACGTAGTTGAAAAAAAGCGGAAAGAATTAAACTTAGTTGTCCCTAATTCTTTTACACAGGAAGGCTCTCCATTACCTGCAACCGCAAGTGACTTGCTTCAAACCAGTTTCACACAAGGTAAGAATACTGGACAAGCCACTAATTGAAGAATAGGACAGGGCGCCGTCCTGCCAGCT
>JAIKVO010000137.1 GCA_024685655.1 Treponemataceae bacterium | reverse complement strand
TTTTTTTTCATTAATATTGATAATTATTTTGTAATTGCCTAACATTAAGTCTAATCTCAGGAGGCGTTTATGAGCAATGATTACGAAAAAACACTTGTACGGATAATCGAGGAACAGACACAGATTTTGTTCAAGAATCTTGAGGATCAAATTGAAGGCGCGGAGCTTTCGTGCGTCTTTGACAACGTAAACAATTCGCGTTATTTGTTCCACATGATTCATTCGATGGACAAATATTTCATAAATCCGTATGATTACACGTACAATGCGGAAGACGCGGGCGGAACTGATGAAAACTACAGCATCATAGACGAAGCGCGCGAAGGCTATATTCCGAACGATGGCTTTGTTATCGCGCGAGAAACGCTTGCCGGATATCTTGCTTTTGTAAAGCAAAAAGTTATGGCGTATTTGGAAACGCTCACAGACGACAAGCTCGCGGAAAAGCCAGAAAACTGTCCGCACACAAAACTCGCGCTTATTTTGGGGCAGTACCGGCACACAATGTTCCACTGCGGGCTTTCGGAAGCTGTAACTTTCGCAAACAACGGAGAATGGCTGCCGTACACAGGTTTCAAATACATATCAAAATAGGTTGATTGATGCCGACGTGCGCAAGGGCATGGAGCACCTGCGGAGCAGCCGACCGCAGGCTGCATATTTTGCAGCCGAGGACGGTGCGCGTTAGCAAAGTGCGGAACGCCCGGCCGCCGCTGGCTGGAAGCTTTGCTGACAGCAGGGGCGGTTGCGCCCATAAAAAAATAGGAGAAAAAAATGATAGCGAATTACCATACGCACACGATCCGCTGCAACCACGCTTACGGCACGGATGAAGAATACATAGAGCGCGCGATAGAGATTGGACTGAAAGTCCTTGGGTTTTCCGACCATGTTCCGCAGCCCTACCCTGCCGGTTATACGTCGAATATCCGCATGGGCATGAACGAGCTGCCGGAATACGTAAACAAGCTTCTTTCATTACGCGAGCAGTATAAAGGGAAAATCGACATTCTTATAGGTTTCGAGGTTGAATACACAAAGGCGTATTTTGACACGCTGATGGCGGAGCTTCGAAAATATCCCGTGGACTACATGATTCAGGGGCAGCATTTTGTGCCGGACGAAGTGAATGGAAGTTATGTAGGCTTTAAGACCGATGATGAAGAAAAACTGAAAGATTATGTCGATCTTACTATAGAAGGAATGAAGACAGGGCTTTTCACGTATCTTGCGCACCCCGATCTGATAAACTTCAAAGGCGATGATGAGACTTTCCAGCGTCACACCAGGCGGATTGTAGAAGCCGCGCTGGAGCTTTCAATACCGCTTGAAATAAATATGTACGGATTTTTGGACAGGCGTAACTATCCGTGCGACAGGTTTTTCAAGATGGCTTCTGATATGGGGGCAAGTTTCGTTATCGGGTGCGACGCGCACAGACCGGATTTTTTGCGGCAGCCGGAAAAAAACTCAGAATTCATGGATTTTCTTACACGAAATAGAATTACATTTGGTGACAATGCGGTAGAACTGCGCAAAATTTGAGCCGGAGAGAGAAGACTAGGTTCAGCACTGAGGCTATTTGGGAGGGGCGCCAAACTGGCGGACACAGAAGCAGTAATGTGCGGGTCGCGAGAACGCAGAAAACCGCAAAAAACTGCACAAAAAACGCAATTTTCAACGAGTTATAACAAACGATATATGCCATAATCCAAGTGGATATGAAAAATACCACTGTGAACATGACGGAAGGAAATCCTGTCCGTCTTTTGATACGTTTCTCAATTCCTATGCTGATCGGAAATATCTTTCAGCAGTTGTACAACCTTGCCGACTCTGTTATTGTCGGGCAATTCCTGGGTTCCGACGCGCTTGCTGCAATCGGCACGACGGGTTCCATAACGTTCTTTTTTTTCGCGCTTTGTAACGGAATTGGCTCCGGCGGCGGCATAATAACGGCGCAGTATTTCGGACAGGGCGACTCATCAAAGGTGAAGAACTGTATTGTGAACACAGGATACATCATGGTCGCGTTTCCTCTTGTCGTGGGCACAATCGCGTTTTTCCTTGCGGAGCCGTTTCTTCGCCTGCTCGACACACCCGAATCTATTCTAAAAGATTCTACTGATTATCTTAAAATAACGTGCATTGGACTTTTCTTCGTGTCAATCTACAACTATGTTTCGTCCATGCTTCGCGCTCTTGGTGATTCCAAAACGCCACTCTATTTTTTGATTTTTTCATGCGTTCTTAACGTAGCTCTTGATATTGTATGCGTTTATTCTTTTGGATGGGGCGTTGTCGGTGCAGGTGTCGCAACGATTTTCTCACAACTAGTCTCCGGTGCGCTTTGTCTTGTTTTTGCAGTCAAAAAAAATCCGTACTTCAAATTCTCGCGGTATAACTTCAAATTAAACCGCATTATCATAATGCGCACCATAAAGCTTGGCGTGCCGCTTTCGCTACAGTACTCGCTTATAGCCATTTCTTGCATGGCGTTACAGCGCGTAGTCAACGCTTTCGGTCCGATAACGGTGGCAGCTTTCACAGCGACAAACCGCATAGAGCAACTTTTGCACCAACCGTACCAGACTTTGAGCGCAGCTCTTTCTACATACGGCGGACAAAACTACGGCGCAAAGAAAAATGACCGCATCATTCTTGGCTACAAAAAAAGCATGATGATGATGGCGATTTTCACTGCCTGCATGATCCCGATTCTCTTTCTGTTCGGAAGGCAGATTACAGCTATTTTTGTCAGTGACGCAGCTGTAATAGAAATGGGTGCCACCGCGCTCAAGATAAGCAGCGCATTCTACATATTCTTGGGCATTATCTACGTTGTGCGCGGCGTACTCAACAGCGTAGGAGACTCTTTCTTCGCGCTTTTGAACGGAATCGTCGAAGTTATTGGACGTTTCACGGTTCCTATTTTCCTTACGATGATTCCGTCCATAGGAATGTGGGGAATCTGGTGGTCTGTAGGCATCGTATGGTTCATGAGCGGATTCAGCGCATGGCTCAGATACCTGTTCATAAAAAAGCGTATCATTCTTTTGGAACCAGTACAGATTCCTGAAAAGTTTTCTACAGCTCGCTCTCCCAAAAAAGGTCGTTCAGAGTCACTCCAAGAGCCTTGCATATCGCTATGCAAAGATTGATTGTGGGGTTATAGTCGCCCTTCTCTATGGCATTGATTGTCTGCCTGCTTACGTTCACAGCTTTCGCAAGGTCTTCCTGAGACATATCCTTCAATGCCCTTGCGGATTTCAATTTTAGATTCTTCATTTTGAGCCGCCCTATTTCTCTGCTTCAGCATCATTCTCAACAGCTTTCTTCGTGATTGCTGCTTTTATAATTATGCTGATCATAACGATGATGAAGAATGTCCCAAAAGAAAAGCTCATAAACTTATTCCACAAATCGTCGCTCGTAAAACCGCGAACTAGCATGGTTACGCCAAAAAGAAGCATCACTATGCACCATTTGATTGAAACCGGTTTGCCGGGCGTGAAATACGCATCCTCAAAAATAGAGATTTCCAGCATAACAAGAAAACCAATAAGCATGATAATCATGTTTGAAACACCTGGAGCAGCTATCATAAACGGCGTTTCGGTAATAATCTCAGTTAAGAAAACGCAGAATTCACAAATTACGATAGTGACGAATCCTGCCTGGAAAGCTTTTCCACGAACTGCTACTTGACGCTCATCATATTCGCATGGTTTTCCAAGTTTTTTTCTCAAACCCAATGCTATAGCTGCGATTAACAAACCAACACCAAATCCTATTCCCCAATACAATCTCATAAAAATCTCCTTTGAAGCCTTTGCGTCAGGGCATATAAAGAAGCCCGTATTCTTGATTCCAGTCCTCTGCATCCTCTTATGCAGGAACATTCTGATAGAAATGTGCACTTTTCCTTTCGTTATACAAAATATAAAATACTATTTTCTTTTTGTCAAGTTTATTTTACTTTTTGTTTACTATTTTTCTTCTGTTTTTTCTAATTCGATGCTTTTTTCTACCTATTTTAATTGCGATACTTTATGCTATAATATCCACATGGACGAAAACGAACAGAAAAACATTGCCGTCTTAATTGACGCTGACAATACTCCGTGCAAAAAACTCCGCGCGATTTTGCAGGAAATCGCGGTTCACGGGCATATAATCACAAAACGCGCTTACGGCGATTTTTCCATAAACACGCTGAAAAACTGGAAGAACGAGCTGAACGACAACGCGATAATCCCGGTGCAGCAGTTCTCGTACACGCAGGGCAAAAACTCCAGCGACAGCGCGATGATTATTGACGCAATGGATCTTCTTTACACCGATAAATACGATGCGATTGCGCTTGTGACGAGCGACAGCGACTTTACGAAACTTGCGACGCGGCTTCGCGAAAGCCAGATTTATGTTTTCGGCGTTGGTCAGAAAAAAACACCACAGTCTTTTATAAGCGCGTGCGACGACTTCATTTATATAGAAAACTTGGTTTCAGAGGAAGAAGAAGCGGCAGAGGATGACGCGACGCTCGCAGCGCAAAAACTTAAGATTCACAAGGCTTCAAAGGTGAAAAAGCCGAAGGGCATCGTGCGGCGCAACGCAAACGGAGAAGTTGCCATGAGCGACCGCCAGTTCAGAAAGATTTTCAAGCTGCTCAACACGGCATACGACAAATATGCCGATGACAACGGCTGGGCGGACGTTAGCGCGGCTGGTTCGTTCTTCAAGCGGCAGGATCCCGGTTTTGACACAGTTGATTACGGATTCCGCAAGCTTACCGACTTAATTGAATACTTTGACGATGATTTTGAGATGATGCGCGTTGCGCCGCCGAACGGTCGCGGCAGAGCGAATTTTTACTATCGCCCGATAGAAAAGTAGTTGAAAGCACACACGCAAAAGTCGCAGGATTTTAGGTAGTGAGCGGCATTGCGCAGCAAGGCAAAAACAGTCCAGTGGACTGTTTTTAGCGAACTACCGACGAGCTATGCTCGTCGGGTAAAGCCAGGGCGTTGCGGGGCTGACGTTTGAAGCCCCGCAGAGGGGGTAGCCCGCAACCATGTGCGGGCGAGGGGGCGGCTGCCCCCTATAAAACCTAACCCACTACAGAATATGCAGATTCTTGTTGTCGAACGACAGGAACGCCTTGTCGCCGACTTTGTAGAGTTTGCGGCTCTTCGGGTTGTACTCCGTGATTTTGACCATCGTGCTGCCGACCATTACCTGATAGTACTGGTACGCGCCCATGAACGTGGAGAGGATAACCTCGCACGGGATT
>JAIKVO010000178.1 GCA_024685655.1 Treponemataceae bacterium | reverse complement strand
TAAAAAATCCGTTTTGTGATGCCAGGACTTCGCTAAAATCAGCAAAATTCGCATGAAAAATGTTCAGGGGCTGCCTTGTGCGCGAAGAGCGGCCCAAAAATACGTGCAGTTTCGGTGCGTCCGGCGGAAAAAAAGTGCGTCCTTGGCAATAATTTTTGTAAATGCCCAAATAATCTGACTTTTACATAAAAAAATACAATCCGTCTCTTCTCAACTGAAAATTTTTGTGATACAATAATATAATTAATAATATAGTGAGGGAATTCGTTCGCGGGAGGGCTTAATGAACGAATGGTTGAAAAAGATGCTTGCCAAAGCTAAAGAGCTATGGGGCAAGTGGTCTGTTGTTCAAAAAGTTATACTTTTCGGCATCATTGCTATTGTAATCGGTGCCATAATATTAGTTTCTAACATTTCTTCTGCACCTACTACGGTTCAGCTTTTCAGTACAGCAATTACGGATGCTGGTGTCCGCGACAGGATTGTGTTCCGCATGGACGAGGCTGGCGTTGAGTCTACCGTAAGCGAGTCTGGTTTTATCTCTGTAAAGGATTCTGCGACAGCGCGCAGGATGCGTTCTCTCCTTATAAGTGAAGGTCTTGTCCCGAATAGCGTTGATCCTTGGGAAGTATTTGATAATCTTGGCGAGTGGTCAACTACTGACTATGAGCGTGATAATGCGAAACAGCGCGCTGTGACGGAGCAGGTAACACAGCAGATTCAGGCTTTGGATGACATAACTTTTGCGAACGTAACGATAAGTTTCCCTGAACGCAGGACATTTACGAGCGAGCAGGACCCTATAACGGCGAACGTTGTTATAGAGGGAAAAGCGAACAGCGATATAGTGACGAATAAAAACAAGATTAAAGGCATTCAGAATATCGTAAAATTCTGCGTGACGGGTCTTACCGATGAAAATATCAGTATCATTGATAAAGCGACTGGTAATATCATAAATGACTTTGAAGGTTTGGAAAGTGTAGACAGAGTGAACCTTGTCGCGAAGCAGCAGAAACAGATTGCGGAACTAGAAGCCCGGTACCGCGTCAGTGTTCTGAACGCTTTGCAGCAGATTTACACCGCCGATCGTGTCCGTGACCTCAACCTCAAAATTGATATGGACTGGTCTGAAAAAACAGAGTCAAAAGTGACGTATTCCGCAATTGAGATTAAGCCCGATAATCCGGATACTCCGTATGATGACTCTGAATATGTAACGACACTTCCAATTTCATCCGAGACTGTAGATAAGACATCGAAAGGAACTGTATACAACCCGGAAGGTCCTGCGGGTGTCGAGGGGCAGAATCCATCCGTCTATTCTGATATGTCGAACACGTATACGCTGACGGAAGAACATGGCGAGAAAGTGAACAACGCCATTAACCAAAGCCATACTGAAGAGACGAAATCGCCTACGATAGAGCGTGTTTCTGTTTCCGTGAACATTGATGGTACGTGGAAAAAAACGCAGAAAGATGGTGGAATAATTGAACGTGAATATATTCCGCTCGATGCGCAGGAAATTGCTGATGCCCGTGCTCTTGTTGAAGGCGCGATAGGTTATAAGCGTGACAGGGGCGATGTCGTAAACGTAACGAATATAAGAATTAACAGGGATGCACAGTTTGCCGAAGAAGATGCGGAACTTCTTAGGAAAGAGCAGACCAAGAAGACGATTATTTATGTTGGTATCGGTATAATTGCCGTTCTTATCGCTTTCATCGTATTCAGGATGATAAGTCGCGAAATCGAACGCAAGCGCAGGCTCCGGGAAGAAGAGATTTTGCGCAAACACCAGATGGAGCGCGAGAAAACGCTCTGGGAAGCAGAGCAGGCTGGTATGGAAGTTACGATGTCCGTCGAGGAACGAGAGCGTGCGGAGTTGCAAGAAAGCGCGATTGCAATGGCAAAAGAGCATCCGGAGGATGTCGCTATGCTCATAAAGACCTGGTTGATGGAGGAATAGTATGGCAGAGGATGCAAAAACAACTACAGCTTCGAAACCGGCGAAACCGGCGAAATCATCATCTTCCGGCTCAAAAAAGAATAAAGATTACAGGAGCCTTACAGGACGACAGAAAGCGGCTATATTTCTTGTGTCGCTCGGTTCTGAAATTTCATCCGAGGTTTTCAAGCAT
>JAIKVO010000166.1 GCA_024685655.1 Treponemataceae bacterium | reverse complement strand
CAATGCCTCGCTTATGGTCGCGAGAGGCGCGTATGGGGAGCCGCTGTTGCCGTCGTTTCCGGTTGGGGTATTCGTTGACGAGGCCACGAAGTAATTTGTGAGCCTGAAATAATTTATTATATCCTGCGTCAGTTCAAAAGTTCCTTCCTCGTTGTTTATGGGCGAATTCTGCGTGCCGCCGCCAACCCAGCGGCTTGTCGTCATGTAATCGAAAACGTTTATATCCTGCGTCGTGGCGTAAACGAGCGCACCGTTCCTGAAAAAGCTTATCACGACCGAGTAAACACCGCTCTTTATGCTTGCCGCGCTGATTCCGTCAGCGTTCACGGACGGAGATGCCGCATTCCATGCAGTCCTCTGCGTTACGTTCCCGATCTCCACAGAAACGTTGTCATAAAGCCCTTCCGGTGGGGGTGAGAAACTCAGGCTTATTGTTCCTGTGCCTTCTTCTGAGGTAAGCGGCTCCAGAACAAGTGTATGAGGAGTTGTCACGTCGGATTCCGTGAGCGCATGGTCGAAAGCATATACGGCTTTCATCACGATTTTGTCGGCATCGTTTTTGTCATTAACGATGAGCGTCAGAGTCCAGACTTTGCCGAGCGCGAGCGGGATTGAGAAAGTCTTGTTAGACGCATTAACCGTGCCAAACTGCGTTTCCGAGCCAGCTTCGGCTTTTATGGAATATTCATATTGGGTATCGGTATAGTCAAACGTAGGGTGTGCCGATCTGCTTTGCCCAGTTTCTGCATATGGGCTCCGGATGGTGCCGGTGATTGTTACAGTTTTGACGTTATTCGGCTGGATGGGGGGGAGTATTCTTTGTATTATCAGTAATTACATTATTGCAAGAAAAGAGAATCACCAAGAGGAAAAGCGGTACGACCGCACAAAATGACAATTTGAAAAATAAGCGCACTTTATTATTCATATTAATATAATAGCACAGGATATGCGCGGTTTCAACTTTTTTCCGGAAAAAATCACACGTGCTGCACGTGCTGCACGTGCCCATGAACATTCGACAGTTATTTCAGAATAGTGCGTAGCTGACAGGTTCCCTGTGTGGAAAGCATTGACGAGCGATAGCGAGGAACTGGCTTTCGCACACAGGGTGTCAGCGAAAGCACTGTTCTGGAACATATAGAGCCGTAATGTACCGGGTGAGGGATTGTAGCACCTGCCGCCAGGCAGTTCCGTAGGGCGGAGAGAATCGAACGCCCGTAGGAATGAGGCGGATGAGCCGAAGTGCGAAAAGCCCGACGGTGGCGCACCGCTGAATTAATTGTATTAGGGAGGTGCGCCACCGGCACCCCCAGTTTTTACGTTAATATGATATTATTTGATTTTATAGACATATTGTTTTTTTTTATTTGCACTATCCGCGAAAATGGCTTTATAATGATTTTTTGTACGGACTAAACCGTTTTACGACATGACCAGAACAAAGCTTGTCGTGTCGCTTTATAATTCTTAGGAGGAGCAAATGAGAAAATTTGCAGCAGTGCTTGTTATCATCGCATGTGCATTCACAATGCTTGTAGCAGGTGGCAAGAAAGAAACAAAGGAACCGGAGAAAAAAGATTATTCCGGCTACACAATCAGGATTTATTCCAACTCTAACTCAACAGAAAGAACCACATGGCTCATTAATGAAGCCAAAAAAGCTGGTTTCACAATTTCTATCGACGACAACTCTGTAATTAGCGGTGATACGGCTGCTGTACAGGCTGCTAACGAGAAAAAAGACGGCGACGTTATTTTCGGTCTGAACGAGACACGCTGGGGACAGCTTATCAACGGTCAGTACGAGAACATCAAGCTTGTTGACTACGTTCCGTCATGGGGCGGCGATGTAGGCGACTTCAAGTTCGACAACAAAGCATACGGTCTTGTTATCCAGAACGTTCTTATGCTCTATAGAACAGACGCTCTTGGAACAAACGGAAAGACACTCCACTTCAAGCACTGGACAGACGTTGCTGACAGCGGCTACACATGGTACCGCCAGGGTAAAGTTGGTGGAACAACGAACGCAAACATCAACAACTCTATGCTTTATCCTTACACAGATCCTAATTCACCAGCTGGCGGAATCTCCATTGAGGGATGGAAGAAGCTCTGGAAATACTGCGAGAACGGTGTTTTCACAGGTGATTCTTACGGATTCGATCCTCTTAACAGAGGCGACGTTCAGGTTGCTACATTCTACTCAAGCTCACTGTACGGAAAGATTGATGCCGCCGCTGACGGTTCAAAGAACCCGATCACAGCTGACAACTGGAAGCTCGTTGACATTGACGACGGTACATACTACATCGCTGAATACATCGGTATCGTAGACAAGGCTGGAAGAACAGCAGAGCAGACAGCTGCTGTAAAAGCTTTCGTAGACTGGTTCGGCGGCGCAGAACTTCAGGCTGCTTGGTCAGAAGAATTCGATTCATATCCATGTAACGAGAAAGCTTCTGCACTCGTTTACGATGAAGTTCCTGTAATCTACACAATCAAGAACTTCGCCCTCAACACTGTTCCTGGAACAAACATGAACTACGCTTCATACGTTGCAGCACACAACGCTGAGTGGACAAACATCATGACGAACCTCGGTTTCTACTGGGCAGATGCTTCCAAAGCAGCTCCGGAGCCAGACTGGGATAATCTTGACTGGTCAACACTCACTCAGAAGAAATAATTAAAAAGCCGGCTGATGCAGGGCAAGCCTAGCGTGGGTCGCACTTGGGGATTCATAAGTCGTGCGGATTTCGCGAGTCACGTAGGTAAATGCTGCGTTACAAGTATCGCGCATCGGTCGGCTGAAAGCCCGACCAGAGTGTTTAACTAATACGGAATTCAGCACACTGGTCGGTGCTTATTTTTTTCAGGGCCGGTTCTTCCTGAGCCGGTCTTTTTTATGCATGCAGAACAAAGTGCCGGTCGGACGCTGATATTTCCGACCAGTTCCAAAAAAGGCGGTTACAAATGATTAAACTGAACGATATTGTTGTAAAATTCGGAGATTTTACGGCTCTCAAAAAAATTAATGTCCACGTAAAAGAAGGCGAATTCTTTACTTTTCTTGGTCCGTCAGGTTGCGGAAAGACGACTACACTAAGGACAATAACAGGATTCATTGAGCCGTTCTCCGGTTCTGTAATGATGAAAGGCAACGACATAACGAACGTACCAATTGAGAAAAGAAACATCGGCATTGTTTTCCAGAGCTACGCCCTTTTCCCGACAATGACTGTATACGACAACATTGCTTTTGGTCTTAAAATCAAAAAACTTAAAAAAGAAGAGATAAAAGAAAAAGTTACCGAGATTGCGCGGAAGGTAGATCTTTCCGACGAGCAGCTTGCAAAAGCCGTCTCGCAGCTTTCGGGCGGACAGCAGCAGCGCGTTGCAATTGCGCGTGCGCTCGTTACGAACCCAAGCATCATCTGCCTTGACGAGCCGCTTTCAAACCTTGACGCAAAACTCAGGGTTCAGCTCCGCAACGAGCTTAAAAAAATGCAAAAAGATTTCGGAATTACTTCCATATATGTAACCCACGATCAGGAAGAAGCTCTTACTCTTTCTGACAGAATCGCAGTTTTCAACAAGGGAAACATAGAGCAGATAGGAACACCGAACGAGATATACAACCACAGCGCAACGGAGTTCGTCTGCAACTTCATAGGAGACATAAACCGATTCTCTGATGAAATGGTTGCCGCGCTGAACAAAACTGGAACAAAACTCGATCCAGCTTTCCACCACTACATCCGCTTGGAGCGCATACATGTAAACAGCAAGCCGGAGGAGAACGCGGTTACGTTCGACGGCATTGTTGAAAGCATGGAATACTACGGACTTTACATTAAATACACAATAAAGCTTGCCGAACAGACTGTAAAAGTTATAGAGAAAAACGACGGAAGCACACCGTACAACGTTGGCGACAAAGTTACAATAAGCTTTATGCCGTCGAACATCATGAGCTACCCTCCAAAAGAAGAGGAGGCTTAGGATGAAGTCTCTCACCGCTAAAAAAATAGAACCACAGACACTGCTCATAATATTGGGCGGTCTGTTTTTCGCTTACCTGTTCTTCGGCTTTATGCTCATGCCGTGTCTTAACACGCTCACGAGCATTTTCACCGTGAAGAACGCTGACGGCACGATTGATCCGTTCGCGGTTATAAAGTTCTTCCTTGCAGGAACGATGGGTAACTTCGTTTGGAACTCGCTCAAACTTGCTATCTGCCTTGTAATAACCGTAAACGTAGTCGGTATTTCAATCGTTCTGCTTACAGAATACTTCGACATAAAAGGCGCGAAAATACTACGCATGGGCTACATGACGACGCTTATCTACAGTGGCGTTGCGCTTGTTACGGGCTACATGTTCCTTTACGACAACGACGGTATTATAACGACACTTCTCGTGAACGCGTTCCCGGACATGAACCCGAACTGGTTCTCCGGCTTCAACGCGGTTCTTTTCACAATGACGTTCGCCTGTACAAGCAACCACATGCTTTTCTTGCGCAACGCCATTCGCGGAATAGACTACAACACAGTAGAAGCCGCCCGAAACATGGGCGCGAACCCGTTCAAAGTTCTGTGGAAAATCGTTCTGCCAACACTTTTGCCAACGCTTTTCTCGCTCACGATTATGACGTTCATCACCGGTCTTTGTGCTATGTCCGCGCCTACCCTTTTGGGCTACGACTCCATCAACCCGGAAATCGTCCGTCTTGCAGGCTCTTCAACAGCCGATGAATCGTTCCCGCAAGCACGCGCTGCGCTTCTTTCTATTATTCTTGCGACGTTCACAATCGTACTGCTGACTGTTCTTTCTGCATACGAGCGAAAAGGTCACTACCTTTCTGTTTCTAAAACAAAGGCAAAGCTCCAGAAGCAAAAAATCAACAACCCGGTGGCGAACGTGCTTGCGCACATATACGCGTACGTCTTGTTCATCATCTACATGACGCCGGTTGTAATGATTCTTATATTCTCGTTCCAGACTTACAGTGCAATCCGTCTTAAGACAATAGACTTCAGCGGATGGACGTTCGTAAACTTCTTTGGAAAAGAGGATTATTCGTATCTTACGTCGCGCGGCGTATACAAGATAAGGGAAGGCTCGATATCCGGCGTATTCTCGAACGATGCGACGCTCGGCGGTATAAAGATAAGTTTTATACTTTCTGCGATAGCCGCCGTTCTTGCCGCAATAATTGTCGTTGTGGCGTGCTCGTACATATTCAAGCATAAAAAGAAAGGCATGGTTCTTGAATATTCGCTTTTGTTCCCGTGGCTATTGCCGACGATACTTATCTGCTATTCTTACAGGACGTATTTTAACAGTCAGGAAGTTTGGTACGTATTCGGGCAGAACCTGTACTACGGTCCGAATGTACGAGTACTGATGATACTGGCGTATACTGTCGTGAAACTGCCGTTCAGCTTACGAATGATAAAGGCGGCGTTCTATGCAATAGACGACGAGCTTGAGGACGCGGCGAAAAACCTGGGCGCATCACCGATAATAACGTTCTTGAAAGTCAAATTGCCGATTATTATGCCGAGCGTTTTGGCTGTTATCGCTCTTAACTTTAACGCGCTTTTCACAGAGTATGATATGTCGGCGACTTTCGCCTCAACATACGGAACGACGTATGCGATGGTCATACAGTCAATGTGTCTTGAAGAAGGCTTGTACGGCTACAACGTAAACGCGTCAGGACGGCGATGCGCTTCCACTGTGTTCATTATGATTATAAGCGGTATTGTGCTTTATCTTGTTTACGGAGTCGGCGCGCGCGATCTTGCCGAACGGCTTGAGCACAAGAAAAAGCGAAAGGAGGTCTTTGACAAGCTGTTTCATAGGAAAACTGCGGATAAAGTTCCTGCTACGAAATAACAAAAAAACGGATTCCGGGCTTTCGAAATCTTAATTGCCCCGCGGATTCCAGTAACCAAGTAGTTACAGCCCGCGACAGCAAAGACGAAAAAAGCACGTTCCAGCATTTTAATGGAACGTGCTTTTTGTTTTATCAGGCTCGCGCGATGCGGAAGCCCGGAAAAGCGACTCCCGTTTCGCTCTCGTCCATGAGCGCAAATACTCGGTCAAAACGTGAATTTCGCGCCTATTTATACATCTATTTTACGACGATGTTGACGAGCTTGTTCGGAACAACAATCACCTTAACCGGCGTTTTGCCTTCCATGAACTTCTTCGCACCTTCCGTCGCAAGGGCAGCTTTCTCAATTTCTGCCTTGTCGGTATTCGGCTCAACTTCA